>DPLS01000317.1:2714-8358 GCA_003541875.1 Bacteroidota bacterium
ATTTCTCTCTCGAACAAAACTTTCCCAATCCATTCAACCCAAGCACTGCGATCAGATTCAGGATAAGTGCACAGGGATTGACTTCATTGAAAGTGTTTGACCTTCTGGGAAAAGAAGTGGCGACACTAGTGCAGCAAGAAATGAGCGGTGGAGCCTACACTATCGTATACGATGCTTCCCAACTTCCAAGCGGTGTCTACTTCTACACGCTTTGCTCGGGCGCATTCACTGAAACGAAAAAGCTGGTATTGCTGAAGTGATCCATCGTTCAATCTCCCCGGCGACTCGAGCGCCGAAACACTGTATGCTCTGCGCAACTCTTGCCATTTCCTTGGTCAATGCTCTTGTGCCGAAGGCAATGGCACAAAGGGCATTCGAGGGTGTCATCGTGAGTAAGAACATTACGACCGACGAACGAGGGACTCCGCAGCAATTCACCATGACAATGCACGTGAAGAGTGACATGGTGAAAATTCAGAACTCACCCATGGGTACTTCCCCCGGCTCAACACTGATATACCGGGGCGACAAGAAGCTTGTTTGGATGTTGAACGAGGAGGACAGTTCCTATTTTGAAATCTCTCAACAGGAGAAATCGGCAGAAGTATATTCCTCGTCCTCTTTGCAGGGCAAACCACCAGCGGTACGATTGACGGGTAGAAAGAGCGACATTCTTGGTTATAAATGTGATCAAATTCTCGTCAGAGGTGACAACATTGAAACGGAAATCTGGGCCACCAAATCCCTGGGAAATCTGTTTGCCACAATCTCAAAAGTCCTTGCCGGGGAAGTGAGCGCGTCCGGTGCTGGTTGGGAAAGTACGATTCTGAAGATGGGATACTATCCCATAAAAGCATCGACGAAGGTCGAGGGGAAAGTCCTTGAATCTCAGGAAGTGACAAAGATAGAGAAAAACGCCTTGACGCGAGATGTTTTTGAATTACCTGCAGGGTACAAGAAGCAGAGCAACGTCGATTTCATAAAATAGAAGATGGCTAGCATCATAGCCAGCCATCTGGGTGCATTGTCGTACCAAAGGAGGGACTCGAACCCTCACCCGGTGTGAGCCGGACTGGATTTTGAGTCCAGCGCGTCTACCAATTCCGCCACTTTGGCAATAGGTTGATCCAAATATATAGAAAAAGCACTTCTCTTCCAACCCCAACTACCGAAAGGAGAAATCGCAGCCGCTTATCTTTACTACCTTAGACCTTTCTCGTATATTCGAGTCAGATGAGCAGGCCCCTTCATATCCTCCTTCGGTACGTTGTTCTTCGTTGTCTCATCGTTTGCTGGTGCGTTGCATTGCTGCCAGTTCTGCTGCTCAGTCAACTCTCTTCCACCCGACAAACATCCTCGACGCGTGACACGCTTCTTCTTACGATCTCTTCGGCGTTGAAGGATTCTCTCGTCCAACTTCCACATCAATTTGTGGTTACGGGGACGGATTCGCTGCAGTTGAGTCCTGGGAGAAGACTCAGGGCGGGAATCGATTACCGACTAAACTACAGAAACGGCACGCTCTCTCTTGACTCTGCCACGCTATCACAGGTTCTCTCCGATTCGACCGCAGGCAAGCTGCTCAGGATTCAGTATTCCTATCTCCCGTTTCGGTTCCAAGAGAGCTACTATAAAAGAACACTTGTTGTCTTGAAGGACTCCGCAGGCAGGGATTCGATGAAGGTTTCACGGCCTCGATCATCTTTCGATATCGATGACATCTTCGGTCAAAACCTGCAGAAGAGCGGCAGTCTCGTGCGTGGATTCACAGTAGGATCAAATCAAGATCTCACTCCAAACTCAGGACTTCGCCTGCAACTCGCGGGAAAGGTCGCCTCTGATCTTGAAGTGGTTGCTGTGCTAACAGATGAGAGCACTCCGATCCAACCGGAAGGAACGACCCAAGCCCTCCAGGAATTTGACAAGGTGTTCGTGGAGATGCGAGGGTCGGACTTCACGGCGACGTTGGGGGACTTCAATCTGGATTTCGGGGGGACCGAATTTGCCCGGCTCAGTCGAAAGTTGCAGGGGGCGAAAGGAACAGCCGACTACCGGATGGGGTTTTCGAATGGCAACGTGATTCTGTCGGGAGCCGTTCCGCGTGGGAAGTACGTAACAAAACAGTTCCAGGGGCTCGAAGGTGTACAGGGTCCGTATCGATTGAGTGGGAAAAACAATGAACGATCAATTGTCCTGATTGCAGGGTCTGAGCGAGTTTACATCGATGGTGAGTTACAGACACGAGGTGAGACGAATGACTACACGATTGACTACTCCATTGCCGAACTAACCTTCACGACACGGAAGCTGATTACAGCCGCCTCTCGGATCACAATCGACTTTGAGTATACCGACCGACAATACAGCCGATCGTTGTTTGCGGGTCAGACATCATCGAGGTTCTTCGAAAACAAGGCCGCCTTCACCTTCTCTTACCTCAGGGAGGCAGATAACCAGGATGCACCTATTGACTTCGCAATCACCGATAGCGCACGGCGTGTGCTCGCACGCGCGGGAGATGATCGAAACAAAGCCGTCTTGAGTGGCGTGACTCAGGTGGATTCGAATGGGTATTATGTCCGGGTTGACACCTTGCTGGGTACCGGACAACAAACTCAGTTTTACCGCTACGCTCCGGCGAGAACTGCACAGTACAATGTCACGTTTTCCAACGTGGGTTTCGGTCTCGGAGAATATGTTCGAGAGTCGGTTGGTGTTTTTGTTTGGAAAGGTCCGGGGGTGGGCGACTACCTCCCGATCCGTTATCTCCCGCTTCCTCAGGCGCAGCAGACAATGGACTTCCGTCTGGATGTGTCGCCCATAAACGACATGAAAGTGAGCGGCGAGATGGCCACGAGTAACTTTGATGCGAACCGCTTCTCCTCGCTCGATGACGGAGATAACACAGGTCATGCGTTCAACCTCACACTCGGCTACGCACCTAGAGATGTTCGGGTTGGTGGCGGAAGCATAGGCTCGTTCGAATTACTGGCCAAGGAACGCTACGTCAACAGACAATTCTCGTTTGTCGATCGTGTAAACGATATCGAATTCAATAGAAAGTGGGGAATCGACTCTGCCACGAGCTCAAACGAGGAATTGCAGGAGGCGTCTCTGAAGTATCTTCCGGTTCCGCAAATTGTGGTCGGCGGAGGCTACGGGAGAATCCATCGCGGGGTAGCCCTGAATTCGAATCGGATGGAGGGTTCGCTGCTCACCAAGGGTGAGGGTCTGCCGTCCGTGCAGTACTTTCTGGAGAAGGTTCAGTCAGATGAGGCGATTGCGGACAACTCCAGTCGCTGGCTGAGAAACAAAGGATCGATCGAGTATAGTTTTGCGGGCCTGACCCCGAGTTTTCGGTACGAGGGCGAAAACCGGAAGATCTCGTCTCTCTCCACATCATCTCTGAAACCAGGGAGCTTCCGCTTTAATGTGTTTGCACCCGGCTTGCAGGTTGAGGGACTTGGTCCGGTTCATCTTGGAACTGATTTCGAATGGCGAAACGACAACCTCTTTAACGACGGGAGCGTGATTCGGGAATCGCAATCCTTCACACAAGCCTACCGGGCCGCGCTCTCTGAGTGGAACAATCTCATGGCGTCAATTGATGTGACACTGCGAGAGAAGAAATATACGCCGCCGTTTCAACAACTTGGCAACTCGGACATCCAGACCGTCCTGGTGAGAAACCAGGATCGCTTTACGACGCTGAACCGGGGAGTGGAGACAGATGTGTTCTATGAAGTGGCAACCGAGCGCTCAGCACGGATGGAACGAGTGTTCGTGCGTGTGACACCAGGAACCGGCAATTATCATTACCGTGGCGATCTGAACGGGAACGGGATCGCTGACGAGGATGAATACGAGCCGGCTCGATTCGATGGAGATTTCAATGCTGTAACTTTACCGTCAGAGCAACTCTATCCCATCATCGATCTTAAAACGAGCCTCCGGCTCCGTATTACGCCGAAGCAGTTTCTTCTGGCTGAAAACGGCGGAGTTTCCAAGCTCCTTTCGGCGTTGTCTACCGAAACCTATGTCCGTGTAGAAGAGAAGAGTACTGAACCTGACTTGAAGCAGATCTATCTTCTTCACTTTTCAGCGTTTCAGAACGATTCGACGACGATTGCGGGTTCGACGCTGTTCACGCAAGATATAAATGTGATGGAGGGTTCACCTGACGTTTCAGTTCGATTCCGCTATGCACAGCGAACTGGGCTGAACAACTTCACGTCCGGCACTGAAAGAAGCTATACACGCGACCGCTCTATTCGACTGAGACTGCAACTGCTCAACGAGGTGGCCAACCAGATCGACTACATGAACAGAATAGACCGCCTAAGCAGTCCTCAACCATCCAGTCGGCTTCGAGATGTTCTTTCGAACTCCTTGGCTTATGACCTCTCATATCGCCCGGAACAGGACTTGGAAGTTGGGTTCCGCCTCGAGTTGGGGAAGTCCACAGACAGGTACCAAACCCCTGAATTGGACGCTGACATCAATACGCAATCTTTAAGGGCTGTCTATGCGTTTCACGGCTCCGGTCAACTGCGTATGGAAGCATCTCGTGAAGAAGTGCGGCTAAGTGAATCTGTGGCCGTGTTTCCTTTCGAGTTGACGGGCGGAAGAGTCGAAGGCTTGACGTGGTTATGGCGTGTCGCGTTCGATTATCGGTTGACGGACTTCATACAGGCAACGTTGAACTATGATGGGAGATCGGAGGGAGGTCGTTCTCCTGTTCACACAGCGCGCGCAGAGGTGCGGGCATTTTTCTGAGTCAGGAAATTTCTTCGGACTGCAGAGACATCGTTGCCGTCGCGGACTTGCGTTTCACGTTTCCATTGTTTATACTCACCTACGCCTGACGAGGCTCTGCCTACGACGAGATCCCATCTGCTTCTGACTAGTAATCTTTCGCCGGCTTACTCATGGTCTATTGTACGTCCTTCGATTCTAAGATCGGTCTCATCTACGTTGCCTCCACGGACAAAGGCGTCTGCAAGATCTCCGTTCCACGTGAGACGAAAAAGGACTTCTTGAAGTGGCTCCGCGATAATTTTGATGACAACGAGGTTGCGGACAATAAATCCCGTAACAAAGACGTTATCGATCAGATGAGCCGTTACTTCAACGGGAGGTTGGCGAAGTTCACCGTGCCAATCGATCTCATTGGTACTCCGTTCCAGATTCGTGTGTGGAAGGAGCTCACGAAGATCCCTTACGGCACGACAATCACATACAAACAATTGGCGAAGCGTATCAGCACGAGCCGTGGATTTCAGGCGGTGGGCCGGGCAAATGCTGCAAACCCGCTCCCGATCATCGTCCCGTGCCATCGTGTCATCGGCACCGATGGTTCTCTTGTCGGATATTCTGCCGGGATCAAGACGAAGGAGTTCCTTCTGAAACTGGAAGGTGCCCTGATGATCTGACTTCTTGCCCCTCTGCTTTTTCTTCCGCTCTGTCTTCACCGCTCCAGCACCTCTCACTTCACACACATCAAAGATCGAATCTCATCCTGACTCTTGTCTTGCCTTCCGTGCTCATTTTGGTTATTATCGTTGTGCAATTGCTCTGCCGAATTATCATCCCACGATTTTCTCATGCCGTTTCTTGATCAGCTCAATCCGGTGCAACGCGAAGC
>DPLS01000317.1:8676-9226 GCA_003541875.1 Bacteroidota bacterium
CTCACATACCGCGCGGCATACCTGATCAGCACCGGTGTTCGTCCTGACTCTATTCTGGCGCTGACGTTCACCAATAAGGCTGCAAATGAGATGAAGGGAAGAATCACCTCCCTCGTTCGCGGCAGCAGCAAGAGCATCTGGATGGGCACGTTCCATTCAATCTTTGCCAGAATACTCCGGACCGAAGGAGAGCAGCTCGGCTACGGGCGCAATTTCACGATCTATGATACGGACGACTCGTTGGCACTGGTAAAGAATGTCATGAACGGATTGAAGATCTCTCTACAGCAATTCAATCCCCAGGTGATTCGCTCGCGGATCAGCAGTGCCAAGAATCAAATGATCTCCGCGAAAGCATACAACGCGACAGCGATGGATCCTCTTGCCGAGCGTACCGGGCTTGTGTTCGAAGAGTATGAGAAGAAGCTGAAGGCGTCAAACGCTATGGACTTTGACGACCTCCTGCTCAAACCCCTTGAGGTGTTCAGGAAACATCCCAAGATCCTTGAGCGCTATCAGTATCGATTCCGGTACATCCTGGTGGACGAGT
>DPLS01000317.1:9474-12431 GCA_003541875.1 Bacteroidota bacterium
GACGAGTATCAGGATACGAACCGTGTTCAGTATCAATTAATCAACGAGCTGGCAAAGGGACATCGGAATATTTGCGTGGTCGGGGACGATGCACAGAGCATCTATGCGTTTCGCGGTGCCGATATCCGGAACATCCTCGATTTTGAAAAGGACTACCCCGATTGCAGGCTCGTTCGGCTCGAACAGAACTACCGCTCCACGAAGACGATTCTCGCTGCCGCCGGCTCCGTCATCAAGCGCAACGTCGACCAAATTCCGAAGACGCTCTGGACAGAAAACGTCGAAGGTGAGCCCGTGTCGCTTCACGTCTGTGCCGACGACCGGGAGGAAGGATACAAGGTCGTCTCATTGATCGAAGAAGAGTCAAGAAGAAAGAAACTCGACCTCAAAGACTTCGCCGTTCTCTACAGGACGAACGCTCAATCACGATCTCTTGAGGATGCGTTGAGAAGGAATGGCATCGCGTATATCATCGTCGGCGGCGTCGCATTCTACAAACGGAAAGAGATCAAAGATGTCCTCGCATATCTCCGGGTTGTCGTCAACCCACTCGACGAGGAAAGCCTGCTCCGTATCATCAACTATCCCGTCCGGTCGATAGGTGATACCACCCTGGCAAAGTTGAAGACCTTTGCCAATGAACATCGTCTGTCACTATTTGATGCGACAGCTTCATCCAAGCTCTCCGACCTGCTCTCAGAGAAAACCGTCAAGGCAGTGGGCCGTTTTCATTTCCTGATGAAGAAGTATATCGAGTTGAAGACTCAAATCTCAGCGAGTGAGCTGGCCGGTGCGTTGGTGGACGAGCTGGGAATTCTCCGTGAACTGAAAGAAGAGAATACCATCGAATCGCTTGCCCGCCGGGAGAACATTCAGGAACTTATCTCTGCTTTGCGGGAGTTCAACGACACACATCCGAATGGCGGGCTTGAGGAATTCCTTGAGGAGGTGTCGCTTGTGTCCGATGTGGACATGGCGGAGTTCGGGCACAACGCAGTGACGTTGATGACACTCCATGCTGCAAAGGGTTTGGAGTTCCCAGTGGTGTTTATTGCAGGATTGGAAGAGGGCCTTTTCCCGGTGTCCAATGCGATGATGGAGCCGAAGGAACTCGAAGAGGAACGGCGACTCTTCTACGTCGGAATCACACGAGCGATGCAGAAGGTGCATCTCCTTTATGCCCTCACGCGGTATAGGTTCGGGGAGTTGGGCTATTCGGTGAAATCCCGGTTCCTTGACGAGATCGACGAGCATTTGATCGAGAGTGCCGCACCTCCTGTCCCTCCGATCGGAGCTTACCGGAGATCCGGGAATACAAAACCGCATTCTCCTTCAGATCATCCAACCACGTCGCATCGCAAGATGACGGAAGATGTCGACAAGTATTTCTCCGACTCGATGCCCAAGTACGAAGATGAGTCGCAGGTACCGATTGCCACAAAGGTTGGCGCCCGAGTCGTTCACGAGGCTTTCGGGAAGGGAAGGGTCGTTGCGATTGACGGTCGCGGGGATAATGCCAGGGCGATTGTCGACTTTGAAAGTGTTGGGAAGAAGCATTTACTGCTGAAGTTTGCCAACCTTCGATCAGCGCAGTAAACCGTCCTTCCACTTTCCTTGTCTTTCCTCGTTCGATTTCTTATACTTCATAGTATCACTTTCCAATCCATGGCGGCTGCACTGCAGAGATGATCGAGTTTGTCATAAAGATGGTGAAGAAAGCGCTGCACGTTTTGGAAGCAGCGTGGTTCTACATCCGCTCCATCTCGAAGAAACTTGCCGAAGACGATGTCCTGTTCCTTGCGTCGGGTATCGCCTTCAACGGCATCCTCACAATGATTCCGCTCATGCTCTTGACTGCTTCAGCGTTGGGTGTTTTTCTGAACTCATCCGAATTGGGTGTTCGCCAACTGAACGAGATTCTTGACGCGATATTTCCGCCCCAGCCATTTGCAACAAGCATCAAGGAGTCGATCCTTACGGTCATCTCCGACATCATCCGGTATCGAACGTCGCTCGGATTGTTTGGCGTTCTGGTTCTGATCTGGACGGCCACGTCGCTCTTCGATGCACTTCGCAGCGCACTTCACAAGATTTACAGACTGCCAAAGACGAGGGGACTTATCGCGAGCATCATTCATCATGTCGGCTTTGTGTTCCTGGCCTTTATCCTTTTTATCGGCTCAAACTTTGCGATCTGGTTTGTTACACTGCTCGAACGGGTGGCGCTCACTGTTCCCGCTCTTGCCGCCCTGAACTTGTGGAGCCTCGGACAGTATCTGCCCACGACTATTGTGACTCTCCTGACGGCAGTCATGTTCTATATTATTTATCGACACATCCCCGACTCACCGCCACCCAAAGCTGCAGGCATCATTTCCACAATCACCACAACTGTCCTTTGGGTAGTCTCAGGAAAACTGTTCGGCATCTATCTCTCCAGTTTCTCGGCAATAGGAAAGATCTATGGCCCGTATGCGTTCATCCTTGTGCTTCTGATTTGGATTTACTATTCCAGCATCGTATTTGTGATTGGCGGAATCTTCGGGCAGGTGTACTGGGAGCGGCTGAAGCTGAAGGATTCCGGCCGGCTTGAACGCTGGGTATGATCGGGCGCGGCAGAATCGTTCCATCTCTTACGACCTGACTTCAACACACAGACTCGGACAGCGCATCATGTCTAAGAACACAATCGACTATCTCCACGAACGCCGGGAGCAGGCGCTCCTTGGTGGTGGCCAGCAGCGTATCGACGATCAACACAAGAAAGGAAAACTGACGGCGCGGGAGCGCGTCGACATCCTTCTTGACGAGGGGAGTTTTGAGGAGATGGATATGTTCGTCGAGCACCGGGCCTCCGATTTCGGACTTGACAAACAAAGGTACCTTGGCGATGGTGTCGTTACAGGCACTGGAAAGATCGACGGACGACTCGTGTGTGTGTTCAGCCAGGATTTCAC
>DPLS01000317.1:12684-15146 GCA_003541875.1 Bacteroidota bacterium
GTCTTCGGTGGTTCGCTTTCCGAGGCTCATGCGGAGAAGATCGGGAAGATCATGGACCTTGCACTGAAGATCGGGTGTCCGGTGGTCGGATTGAATGACTCAGGTGGTGCCCGCATCCAGGAAGGCGTGGTGAGTCTTGGTGGGTACGCAGACATCTTTCTACGCAATACTCTCGCGTCAGGAGTTATCCCACAGATTTCTGCAATCATGGGTCCCTGTGCAGGGGGCGCTGTCTATTCCCCGGCGATCACCGATTTCACGCTGATGGTGAAGAACACAAGCTACATGTTCGTGACAGGGCCAAACGTTGTGAAGACCGTGACGCATGAGGAAGTGAGTGCGGAGGAATTGGGGGGGGCAATGGCCCATGCTTCAAAGAGTGGTGTCGCTCACTTTGCATGCGAGAACGAAGTGGATTGCCTCCAGACGATTCGAAGGTTGATAGGTTTTCTCCCACCGAACAATCTGGACGATCCCCCAATCACGCGACCGCACGACAATCCAAATAGACGTGATGAGGCGTTGAACTCGGTCGTGCCGGAGAATCCCAACAAGCCGTACGATATCAAGCAGGTGATCACGAAGGTAGTGGATGATGGAGATTTCCTGGAGGTTCACGCTCACTTTGCAGAGAATATCGTTGTGGGATTTGCAAGGCTCAATGGTAGGCCGGTCGGCATTATAGCGAACCAACCCAGTGTCTTGGCTGGAGTGCTCGACATAGATTCCTCAAAAAAAGGAGCCCGGTTTGTCCGGTTTTGTGATGCGTTCAATATTCCTTTGGTGGTGTTTGAGGACGTCCCCGGTTTCCTTCCCGGGACCGACCAGGAATGGCGCGGGATCATCACGAACGGGGCAAAGCTGCTCTATGCATTCTGCGAGGCCACGGTTCCGAAAGTGACGGTTATTACGAGAAAAGCGTACGGTGGGGCGTATGACGTCATGAACTCGAAGCACGTTCGTGGGGACATGAACTTTGCCTGGCCAAGTGCTGAGATCGCAGTCATGGGTCCGAAGGGTGCGGCGGAGATCATCTTCAAAAAAGAAATTGAAAAGTCCGGGGACAGGGAAAAGGCGCTGGCCGACAAGGAGAAGGAATACCGGGAGAAATTTGCCAACCCGTACATGGCCGCAAGTCGCGGGTACATCGACGCGATCATCGAGCCGAGCGAGACAAGGCCACGGCTTGTCCGGGCGCTGCAGACACTTGAGACCAAGGTCGACTCCAATCCGCGGAAGAAACATGGCAACATTCCACTTTGACACTCAACGGATTCAAACCTTCCTGGTAGCATATTGGTTGCATGGAGTTATGTGAACTTTAATGAAAAACTCCTTGACTCTTCCTGCATCAACCTGTATCTTGCACGGGCGCAGTACATGTCAGCGATAACATGTATCACGAATAATTTGGGTGGGAAGAATGGTTCAACACATTCGAAGGGCAGGTGTTCTGTTCTGTATCTTGATGGCTGGTTGTGCATCTGAACAGTCAACGAGAGACACTTCCCAGACTTCCACACCATCCGAAGAAGCCCCTCTAACCGCTTCCCTAAGCATTCTCGACACGAGCGCATTCGGCGACTCAGAAAACGATGAGTTCGTCAGGAATGATTCGTTGATTGCAGCGAAGCTCGAGCAGGCACGACACCATTACCTTTCGGCAATTGCGGCTCAGGAAAAAGGGGACTCCGCCCGATCGACGTTGCAGTTTGAAGCGACGATTACGATCCTCAATGAACTGAGTTACTACCCTGATATTGAGACGAATCAAGACTTCAATGACCTGAGCAAGGCTGTCATAGAAGATTATGAACTCTACATCGCGAAGATCGATAGCCTCGAACCGGCGACATCGATTTTTGCCCTCCGGGAAAAGCTTAACCAGATCACCGAGCTCACCGATTCCCTGGAAGCGGGCCAGCCCGAGAAGACGATTCAGGGTACCACCATTCCGCTGGTCATCAACAGACTTGTGGAACAGAACATCGCATTCTTTCAGAGCAAAGGCCGGGAACACATGGAACGGTGGTTGTATCGCTCCGGGATGTACTTCCCACTCATGAAACAGATCATGAAAGAAGAAGGAGTGCCCGAGGAAATCGTCTTCCTCTCAATGGTTGAAAGTGGGTTGAATCCTTCTGCGCGGTCCTGGGCGAAGGCTGTGGGGTTATGGCAATTTATCAAGGGCACAGGAAAACTCTACGGCTTGTCCGGGAACTTCTGGTACGATGAGCGAAGGGACTTTGAAAAATCGACTCATGCTGCCGCCCGGCTCCTCAAAGATCTGAACGAGGAGTTTGGCGATTGGTACCTTGCCTTGGCCGCCTACAACTCAGGCGCCGGACGTGTGTATCGCGGAATCAGGCGGAGCGGCACGACCGACTTTTGGGGAATGCGAAGACATCTTCCACGTGAGACACGCAACTACGTCCCACAGTATATCGCTGTTACCGTGATTG
>DPLS01000150.1 GCA_003541875.1 Bacteroidota bacterium
AGGAGATGCCAGAGTTAATGTGTGTCGTTGGGCGGAACAAGCTCTGTCATGAATACTTGCGAGCGTTTGACGGACACACCTTCCATTACCGAGATTCCCGTTGATGCTGGGTCAGATCTTGTCCGCGAGACGGAGATAGGAGTTCGCCAGCCTTTCCTGAAACGTTGCTGTCCCCTTGCAGCCGTTTGTTAATCTGTTTCTGAAGATAATCTGCCTCAGATTTCAGCACACTATTCGGGAACAGGTCATAGAATTTCTGGAGCGCCATCTGTGCTTCATCGAACTTCTTCCGCAGAATGAGCACTTCAACCTTTCCCAGATGTGCAAGGGGAGCATACTGAGTATCGTGATACTTCTCGATGACGTCATCGAAGTAAAAGAGCGAAGACTTGAAGTACTCCATTACTTGATAAAGGCGGGCCGTCTCGTAGGCCTTCTTTGCCAGACGCGTGTTCAGTTCCATGATCTTCGCAGCAGCATCTGCAGCGTAAGCATGCGTGGGATAGTACTCCACAAAGCTTTGGAACTCATCCACGGCCTTCTTTGTGTACTGCTGGTCGAGCATCGGCTTCGGCGAAAGATTATAGTAAGACATGGCCAGTTTGTACTGCGCCTCTGCGCTGAGCGGGCTTGACGGGAAACTCCGGCGGAGATAGCCGTATTCGGTAGCCGCAACCAGGTACTCGCCCCGCTGGAACCTGCACTCGGCGAGGAAGAACTGAGCCGAGTCTGAGTACGCGCTTCCTTGATGCTGCAACGTGATAACCGTGAATTCGTTGATCGCCGCGAGGTAATCCTCATCATCAAACATCGCCTTTGCCTCCCGAAAGCGCTCCTCCACGGGGACGAATGGAGTGGAATCGGACGAGCTACAACCCGTCAACAAGGTGAATTCAAGCAGGAGAAAAGCCGTAATAGCAGACGCTATCGGCTTGCTTGAATGGCGAGAGATTGAGATGATAATGCTCTTATCCTTTCGAGTATGACGTCAGCTTCATTCTCGTCCTTTACGAACTCAGGCTGAAAGCCCGCGCGCACCGGAATGCATTGGAATGAAGAGACCCTTGTCCCAGCTTGGTCTTTTATAATTGTTGCCGCGAAGGCGTAGCTGTGTTGTGTCCAAAACCTATCGGGTTGGCGGAACGCAAAGTTGCCAAGGGAGTGAATGATGTACTTCCCATTGACGTCTTCCACGCCGTAAGGTACGTGGGGATGGTGTCCGAGGAAAAGATCAGCTCCGCCAGCAATAAGTTGTCGGGCGAATTCCTTCGTACGAACCGTCGGTCTATCAGCGTACTCCTCTCCTCCATGATAGCTGACGACTATGAAATCCACAGAATCACGAATGACACGAATTCGGGGAAGTAGCCTGCTCGTATCGGCCTCTGCAACATAGTTCTTCCACATCGGGTCCTCAATGTTCATTACCTCGCTGCATGCGAGGAACGCTATTCGGATCCCATTGCTTGAGAGAACAAGCGGCACATACAAACTCGACCGATCGGTCGATGTTCCTATATGCCTCACGTCTGCGGCGTCAAGAAACTGTAAGGTTTCCTTAAGTGCCCTAATGCCGTAGTCGAGAGCATGATTGTTGGCTGTAGAAACCACGCCAACGCCTCCTCTTTTCAAGGAAAGAGCCCCCGCGGGAGGACCGGTGAAGATCAGGTTGTTTTTCGGGTTCTGAGTCTCGCCATGTTGGTCGGAAAGCTGACATTCAAGGTTCGCGAAGACGAGATCATACGCCAACAGTGAGTCCCTTACCAAAGCAAACGGATACAACGTGTCCCCGCCAAGGACTTTCTGCCCCGTGGCTCTGCCGAGGTTGACGTCGCCCAGGGCGATGAATCGTAGGGCGCTTGGCTTTGGTGCAGCAGAAGAATTTCCGTGCTCACCAATCCCCAATGATGATGTATGGAAGTCATCCAGATGAACGGCAGCCAAACTCAGTCCCATCACACTAATCAACCCGCATCCAGTCAAGAATTGCATCGAAACCTGTCACGCTCCTCTAGCTTCTTACATGAAACAGCAAATACACCGCAACCGCAATTGCGCCAACCACCACAAGCGGCTCAAGGAGGAATGAGAAGAATCCTTCCTCAGGAAGCACGCCTCGCGTTTCGGGAATGCCGGGGTTCTCGATCCTACTGACTTCCGAAACTTCAATCACATCACTCGAACTTCGTGTAAGATTCCCATTCAGAAGAACCATGCCCGTTCTCTTGTCAACCACATTGGCAGCAAAGCTTACACGCACCAGACGGTCAATGATCTTTCCCCCAAACAAACCCGTCCTGCGTATGTTAGTATACTCAACGTTTGCAGACATAAGTCCAATGTCCATTTCCACCGGCGACGAAAGCGACTCGGTTGGAATGCAACCGCCCCCCTCCACAGCCTGCATGATAACCCCCCGGACAAACCAGGCAGTTTGGCTGGGACGAACCATCACGCGGACTGAATCGCCAGAATTCAGAACAGATACCACGCTGTCACCAACCTGTCGGCCGAGCATTTGGATGATTTCAAGGTTGGTTGCCTGTGGTAACCGTTCCTCATCTTGAGTAAACACCATACTCGTGGAAAACAGAAGAACACAGATATAGCACACCGAGTATCGCAGGTGTTTCTCCTTTGAACTAACTGCCATCGTCGTCAGTTGCGTGCACATTCCTTCAAGTAAGCACACTAACTTAGTCAAATTGAGCATGATATTCAAGATTGCCGCAGCGGCGCCATAGTTTCAATACCCACCGTTCTGATGGGAGTTATCTGGCAAAGATTCCTAACGGGGTGTTTTGAGTAAGTGATGTCAATACCACTGCAACCTGGGTTGCGCCCTGCAATGAGAGCGGGACGAAGTTCGCCGAGAGGAGCAAGCGTTGTGCGGACAACCCGAAACGTCGGACGAGAACTGATGGTGGGAAAAACTCTTCATTCGGAGAGATCGAACATCCGAATATCCTTAATGTAGGGAACAGTTTTGTCGCCCTTTAGATCCTTGAGCTTGGAGATCTTCTTTTCAATCCGAATGAGGTTATCTTTGATGATAGTGAGATAGGTCTTGAGATTGTCAGTCTGGTGGTTCCTGAATAGCTCTTCAACAATATGAGTCATCCCATCAAGCGGAAGCCGGATCTCGTTGGTAATATTCAGGACGATCTCCTGGATTGCCTCCAGCCGCTTCTGAGTAACCTCCAGGGTCGTAAGCTGGTTCTTAAGCTTCTGTCGCTCAATAACGTTCAGAATGGTTTTCGGAAGAACGGGAGTGGAGATTTCCTCTTTAACCAGATAGTCCTCGACGCCAAGCTTCATTACTTCGACCGCCAAGTCGAAATCTTTGTTCACGGTCAGAAAGACCACCGGTACGTTGATCCGGCGTTCCTGAAGGATGCGTGTAATCTCCAGGCCGTTCTGACCGGGGAGAAAATAGTCCATCAAGACGATGTCGAATTCTCGCCCCTTGGCGATTTCCGCAAGTGCATCGGTGCCGTTGTCCTTCCACACGATCTCGAACTTCTCCGGCTGATGTTTGCGCAAGAAGAGGTCGACGAGCTTCGCAAAGTCCCTGTTATCCTCCACAAGGAGGATCTGCACTACATGTTGTTCTTCCATGTCCGACTATGCACGATGAAGGGATCGGCCACTCACGCTCAGTTCAGGGATTGTCATGTGTGTGCCCCCACTTTGGCACCGTGAAGTAGAACGTTGTACCCTGTCCGAGCGTCGAGTCAAGCCAGATCCGCCCTTTGTGGTTCTCAATGATCTTCTTCACAATCGTCAATCCCGCCCCGGTTCCCCGAAAATCCTCACTGCGTTGTAACCGTTGAAAAATCATGAAGATTCTGTCGAAGTACTGCTTGTCAATTCCTATCCCGTTGTCACCCACAGAGAAGATAAATTCTTCAGGGGTTTCCTCTGCGCCGACGGTGATCCTCGGGTCTGGTTTATCGTTGAACTTCATTGCATTTGAGATCAGGTTTCGGAATACCATACTCAAGTGCGTGGGATTGAACCGTATCGTCGGTAAGTTGGGTCCCACGATGAGCTGCACATGTTTTTCACGAAGCGTGAACAGCAAGTCGCTCGTAATTTCGTTGATGGTGTCAGCCACAGAAACCGTTTGTGCCGCCTCTGTTGTGCGGCCTACCCGCGAAAGCGTCAGGAGATCGTTAATAAGGTTCTTCATCCTGGCGCTTGATTGCACTACAGACCCGAGATACTCCCTGCCTTCATCATCGACTTTGTCCTTGTAGTCCTTGAGCAATATCTTGCTGTAGCCCTCGATACTGATCAATGGCTCCTTCAAGTCGTGTGACACGACATAGGTGAAGTCATCGAGTTCTCGGTTTCGAATTTGAATTTCGATGGACTTATTCATCGTGTCTTCGTAAAGCATCGCCTTGTCCAGTGCAATTGCCGTCAAGTTAGCGATACTTTCCAAGAGACGCAAGTGAGTCTCAGTGTAGGTGTCCGCCACGGAGTGAACAAGGGAGATCACCCCGATGACTTTCTGTTTTGATTTCACTGGAACCGACATTATGCAACCACCAGTCGCATGTCCGGCATCTGCCTTGCCGATCCACGGAAGTCCCTGCTTCGCGACGGCAGCGTAGCTGGTGTCACTCGCACGAACCGTTCTCAGAGAGTCTGCCTGCTTGGGGTAGTAGCTCCGCACATCTCCGGTTGCATCGAACACGAGCGTCAGTGCATCAAGCTGATCTGAATATGCCTCGTAGAGGAAATGTTCAACGGGGAGGGCTTGTGACACTTCGGCGTAGACGATCTCCAGGAGTGATTGTGCATCTAGCGCCCCGGTCAATCCCTTGCCAATCATATACAACGATGTCATGCGTCGGACCTGGTTCTGAACTTCCGTATAGAGAAGTGCATTCTCAATTGCCGGGCCGATTTGATTTCCGATAAGTAACAGCAGCTGCTGTTCCTGTGGATCAAAATCATGTTTTAAGGAGAACGCAACATCCATTGCGCCAAGAACCTTGTCTTTTGACTGGAGCGGAATTGCAGCCAGGCTCTCAATCCCGAGCGCCTTGAATACTTCTCGACCCTTTGGAGTAACACGTTCGTCAGAAGTAATCCCCTCAGGGATGAGCAGGGGTCTGCGCTCAACGATCACGGTGCCAGAAGCGCTTGCTGAAGCAGGCAGCACCGAAATGGCCGAGGCGAAATTCGCGGGAAGCCCCAGGGAGTGCGACAAGTGAAGCTCGTCTCTGCGTTCCTCACGCATATAGAAGAGCACCATGTCGGCCCCGATGATCTCTTTGATCTGTTCCGCCGCAACACTCAGCACCTCGTCAAGGTGCAGCGATTTACTGATGGATGTAGAGATCGCATTGAGGGCAACCAGCTCCTTGTTCCGGCGCCTGACTTCCGCTTCGGTCCGCTTTATTTCTGTAACGTCCGTATAGGTGAAGACCAGGCCGGTCACTCGTTGGTTGATTACCATCGGGTTGAGCGCGATATGATAGGTTCGTTGCTCTCCGTTCCACAAGATTTCGCATTCCTGAGAAAAGTATTCTATCTCTCGCGAGAACAGGCGGGGCATGACTCTCTCAAAGGACGTTCTGAGTTCCGGCTGCGGCACAATCTCCCACAGAGGCAAGCCAATAACAGAATTTTCATCCCTGTATTGTTCCAAACCCAACCGTATGGCAAACTCGCGCCAGCTCTTGTTGACCTCCGTGATTTTGTGATTGGTATCGACCGTGTAGACGACGCTGTTAATGGAATTCAACAGGTTGTGAATGTACTTGCTGTCGTCACTGACCCGTTGGAAGAGGCGGACACGGTCAATCATTGCTCCGATTTGGTCCGCGATTGGTTGCAAGTAGGCAAGCTCCTCCAAACTGAAGGCGTCGCGGTTCAGGCTCGTGATGTTGAACGTTCCCAAAACGCGTTCGTTGACTGAAATCGGAACGCTGATTTGGGACTCAAAACCTTCAGCAACCGAAGTGGTCTGAGCACCGAGTTCTTCATGCGCTGAAAGATGGCCGATAACAATGCCATGCTGCCGGGCAATCGCGAGTTTGGATACAGTGTGCTCAATCGGCACCACCTTGCCAATGGGGGTCAACCTGCCTACGGGGCTGTGGCACGCATACACGCCTATGGACTTTCCATCGTCAGAGAGTATTCCCACATTGATCTGATCGTATTGGATCAGGTGAAACACTTCATTTGCAATGGTTGCGAAGATCTCACTAAAGTCAATCGTTGCGTTGGCTTTGCTAATAATGCGATTGAGCAATTCCATCTGGCTGTTCTTTTTTTCCAGCTCCTGTGCAAGTCGCGTTCGATCCGAAATATCACGAGCGATATTGAGCATCGCCACCGGCTCACCGAGCGCGTTGCGCAGCAACGTCGTATTCAAACTCATGGCCACCATCTGTCCGTCTTCCCGCTTCCACGACATATCAAAATCGCGCAACTCGTTCTTCTCGCGCAACGCAGCAATCCACTTGACGAACTTTGCCATCTCCTCATCGACAAGCCACGGATACGGGAAGTCCATTCCCAGTACCTTGCTTCTTGAGAAACCTGTAATCCGAGAGAACTCCCTGTTCACCTCCCAGACCTTCCCCTGAAGGTCACAAATCATCAATGCATCTCCCATCGCATCGATCACGTTGCGAAGAATCTGTTCGGACTCTCTTGCCTCATGTTCCAGTTGTCGACGACTCGTTACATCCGTAACGATACCCACGACACCCTGAATCGCCCCCTGCTTGTCGAGGAGAGGGGAATACCGTGCCCAGATATACCGCTGTTCCGATTCATTCGGCAGAATGAGAGGAATGTCTTCAGAGTTAACGGTGCGTCCCTGCAGTGACTGTTTGATCAACGGCCGAAGCTGATCAATGCCGACCTGGGATGGTAGATCACTCACCTTCATTCCAACTACCCGATCACGCGAAATCCCCGTGATCTTCTCCATCGTGGCATTCCAGTTGAGGCATACGAGGTCAGCATCGTAGACCACGATCCCCTCCTTGACACTTTCGAGAACATTCGTTTTCAACTCCTCTGATTTGGCAAGAGAATTCTGCATCTGCAATCGATCGGTGATGTCGCTCAACAGCCCGGTGAAAGATAACAGCTTCCCCTCCCGATCACGCCTGTACCGGATTGAATCTCGTACCCAACGGTAGGAGGCCTTCCCCTTGGGAAGCACACGGTATTCGAGAACAAAACTCTCGACTGACACAGACTGATTAGAAATCCGCTGCGAATACAACGACCGGTCATCAGGATGCAGCAGCGTACGCCAAAGGTCAGCCGAGCGATAGAAATCCTGAGAGGAGTACCCAACCAAAGCTTCAATGCTGGGACTGATATAGTCGTACTGTCCTGCGGATGACGAATGATAGACGACGTCCGTAATATTCTCCACTGCAGATCTGTAACGCTCTTCGGATTCCTTGATCTGATCATACAGCGTTGCATTTTCGATTGCCACACCCAGTTGAGTGCTGATAGAGTTGAGCAGGATGTGTTCGTGGCCAAGTATCTCCCGTTTCTTCCGAGTTCCGATCATCAGCACTGCCGCCACCGCCCCTTTGGAGATCAACGGGACATACACAACCGTATGAAGTCCCTCTGCTTCGAAGAGGGCTTTGTAGGGAAGGTGGGGAGGATAGTTGGCAGTATACAGCACCAACGGTTCCATTGTTTTCACCACAAATCCTACAAGCCCCTCGCGCATCTGCTGTGATGCAAGAGTTGCCAGCAGCTTGTCAGAAAATCCTTGGCTGAAAGCCAGGCTCAGGGTGTCCCCACCCTCATCAATTGCATAGACGCCACCGACCTCGCATTCCAACGCTTTGGCAGAGGAGCGAAGACCAATCTGAAGCACATCCTCAAGACGGATATGCTGATTCAGAGACAATGCAATCTCCCGCATGAGTTCCAAAGCTCGCGAGCGCCTTGCCAGCTCCGCTTCAGCATTCTTCCGCTCTGTAATGTTCCGATGATACGCCAATCCTGTTGGCTGCCCGCCAAGGGAAATCGTGGCCACCTGCACTTCGATGTCTATTCTGGTCCCGTCTTTTCTTACCCCAGAGTACTCGTAACGGGAAGGCACGTCTTCACCATACTGCCTCCTCTTGCTCCGATCCAGCACCAGCTTCCTGTCTCTTCCAGAGATAATCATAGAGATGTTCTTGCCGACAACTTCGTCCTGCGAGGAAAAACCGAACATCTTCAGGAATCCGGTGTTAGCATAAAGAAACGTGTCGTCACGGGCAAGCGATACAGCATCGATCGAACTTTCAATGAGTTGCTTGTACTTTGCTTCAGATTCCTCGATTTGTCGCATCATCCGGTTTCTGTCGGTGACATCAACAAAAGTCAACTGAATCCCTGTCTTCCCCTCAAAGGGAACGGTGGCAACCGACATCTCGTACTCTCTCTCTCCTCCATCAGAACCAACAAACGAGACCTCCCGCCTGATCTCCTCACTACGAGGCGGGGTTTCTGAAAGCACGGAACGAACTTCCTTGGCGAGTTTGGTCCGGCCTTTGCCAAAGAACTCTGGAACCGTCATGGGAGATGGCGAAGCTGCGTTCACCCAAGAGAAGCAGTTCTGGAATGATGGGTTGGCGTAGACGAGCTTGTTCGATACGAAGATAGCTGTGGGATACGGCGCAGTTTCGACAAGCGTCCGATAATGCAACTCGGACTGTTTCAGGTGTTGCTCTGTTCTCCGCTCCTCTGTAACGTCTCTGATCACACCGACGTACAATCCCTTCTGGAGTGCGGAGAAGTTGCCCGAAAGATAGACGAGCCTGCCGTTCTTTTTGCGCACGCAGCTGTTTGCCAGGACCTTTCCCTTTCGCTTGAAAGTGGAAAGTGAACGTAAGGCATCCCGGTAGGCCTCTCGCGTGATCAACGCAGAGAGGTTCAACTTTTCCAAATCGGACTTCGAATAGCCAAGAATTTCGCAAGCCCGCCTGTTCACCTCGTGATAGTGGCCCTGCCCATCAAACACGATGATTCCGTCGTTCGCCAGTTCGAACACCTGGCGATGGACGTCTTCCAGCAAGCCATTGTCCGACATTTCCACAACGGCTTTCTTCTTCAATTGTCGTTTCTTCTTGTGTGCGCTACCCATTTCCCCATTCGACAGATGAGCCGACTTTAGAATTTGGACTACCAACTCCCGCTGGCTCCTCCCCCACCAAACGAACCACCACCCCCGGAAAACCCTCCACCGCCCCAACCGCTGGAACCGCGTCCCGACCTCCCACCTGGAAAGAATACTGGAGGCATTAAGCCACCTATCGCCCGTTGCCGTCGAATCCGGGAGAAGTACACAAACAGCATGATGATAAACACGATTGGCAACAAGTGCAATCCTTTCGTCGAGTGATCAGTCTTCTCGGCAGTGTATTCATTTTGTGTCGCCAAGATGATCGCATCGACGCCAGAGCTGATGCCATCAAAGAATTTTCCCTCTCGAAACCGGGGAGCGATTTCCTGACGAATGATCTGGCCGGAAACCACATCGGTCAGTACGCCCTCCAATCCGTAGCCCACTTCAATCCTGATTTGTCGATCAACCTTCGCAATGAAGAGCAAGACTCCGTTGTTCTTTTCTTTGCGGCCGATGCCATTCTCTTCGGCGACGCGCAACGAAGCGCTTTCGATGCTCTCTTCGCCGAGCGTCGGGATGACTAGCACCACGAGCTGCGTTGAAGTGGCTTCATCAACGTCGGAGAGTTTTCGTTCAAGCATTTCCTGTTCACGGTTGTTCAACGAATTCGTTTCATCCGTTAAATACCGCGATAGCCGCTTACCCTCACCATGGACAAACGGAGCGAAGCATAGGAGGAGCAAACACCCTGTACGAAAAAACCAGCCGTGAGTGTGAACCATCAGAACTTGACTTGAGGAGCCGTGTCTGCTCCTTCCCTTGCTTTGAAATACTGTTTCTCCCTGAAGCCGCCGAAACCAGCAACAAGAGAACCCGGGAACCTCCGGATAACCGTATTGTAGCCCTGCACAACCAGATTGTAGTTTCGTCGTTCAACCGCGATCCGATTCTCGGTTCCTTCTAGCTGGTTTTGCAATGCCAGAAAATTCTCGTTCGATTTCAGTTGGGGATAGTTTTCCTGGATTGCCAGAAGCCGGGATATCGCTGAGGAGTATTGATCCTGTGCGGCCTGGAATTTGGCGAACGCATCCGGATCCTCAAGCACTTCTTTCGTAACGGTGATTTGACTCACTTTTGCACGAGCCTCCGTTACACCCAATAACACTCCCTTTTCCTGCGCAGCAAATCCCTTGACAGTCTCGACGAGGTTTGGAATAAGTTCCGCCCTTCTTTGGTATTGGTTTTCCACTTGACTCCAGGCCGATTGAACTCCCTCATCCAAACCCACAAGCCTGTTGTAGACACCAATGCCCCACAGGGCGAATCCAAGCACAACAACCACCAACCCACCAATTACTACCAGCGCTATGAGAAGACCACGCGATTTCATCATACCTCCTTGTTCATGAATACGTTTTCTTGAAGACCATCCGGAACTTAATGATGCTGTGACTCTCTCTTGAGAATGCCAAATTGAATGGTATTATCTTTCGGCATAGACTGCGATCGTCGCTGCTGCCCTCGATCAGTATTCTGTTCAGAACTTCGTCGATCCCAATCCTCAATTTGTCGGCGTTACAATTATGCAAAGACCGCAAGGTTCGACAGACTCAAGATACAAAATTGTATCGAAAAGTCCGACCCATCATGATAGAGGACCTGAATTTGGGGAAGTCCGGATGTGGAGGCGGAAATATGAAGATCCGGCAGGATGCCATAGCAAGTCGGGAAGTTGCCCGACAGCATATGGGGCAGAAGGATTAGCAACCAGGCAATCATTCCAACTACTTTCAATCCCACAGGTCAAAAAAAAAGGAAGCCCGAAGGCTTCCTTCTTGTGTTGCAGCATAACTCAAACCGCTAGTCGCCAAGACCAAAGTTGACACCAACGCGTGCGCCTAGGCTACCATTGGTACCTCCTGTGGCTGAAATACCGTCGTAACGAACCGAGATGTCAAGCTTCGTGCTGCCTGAGCCAAGCGGAAACTCAATTCCGAGACCAGGTGCATAGTTGAAATCAGTGCTGGACAGGCTTGTCTCGGGGCTAACGGTGATACCACCAACGACCTGGGCCGGAACGGTCACCGAAGACATGAAAAATCCAAGCTCGAGCATTCCATAGACTCGCATCTTCTCAGCTTCGGGCATGAAGTAGTACAATCCATATGCCCTGATTGGAAGACCGCTGAGTGTTGGCGCCTTGAAACCATTAACGTCCTTTCCGCTCCATGTATAGTATCCGACCGTCAGGCCGGCAGAGAACATCGGGGTAATCTTGTACTGACCGCGAACGCTTCCACCAAACCCCATCGAATAAGCATCGCCGAATGTTCCCATCGGCATCAGGACGTCACCACCAACGCTCAGCGAGATGGGACCAGCAGAACTACTGTTTCCAAATCCAACCACCAGCGCCAACAACACAACCGCTAGTAAGAGGTTCTTCATTTGTTACACTCCTTGAATATGATATGAAATGTGTTTATTGGGGTACTGCAAAAAACTCGGATAAGTATAAGCAAAACCAAGTGCTTTGTCAAGTGACCAAGAAAAAAAGGACAAATAGACCCGAAGAAACACGGCACCTAGGCACCGGACTTCCGGGAAGACGTTGCTTTCTTTGTTCTTCCCGATCTCAAATCCCGAAGGATCCACCCACGACAATGGGCATATAGCTCGTGCTTTCGTTCTCAGTGAAAATAAGAACGTACTTAAACTCAAGAAAGAGCTTGACCTTTGAAGCAACTCGGAACTCTGAACCGGCTCCGAAGTCCAATCCAAATTTCGTGCTGCTGTCACCTTTTATAGTAAGTTGCGGTTGTGCAGTTCCCTGGTACGTGATCGTCCCATCACTTGCGCTGAGGAAATTAAGTCCGAGTCCGACCAGACCATATGGGGTTATCGGCGATCCCTGGATCGGAATCTTCCCGAGGCCATCGATGAATACTGAAAAGTCCTTTGTGGCGAGTCCATCGAATACGATATCTGATGCCTGTACCCCGTATTGCGTGGCGAGAACCCCTTTAATTTTGTCCTTGTCTGAGGAAAAAGAAACGTAGTCCAGGTTGAGTCGCACAGAGACATACTTCATGATGTTCAACTCGCCATGCCCACCGAAGAGTAATCCGGTGCCATAGTAATCCTTCAACGGTTTCGGAAATGAAGAAATTGCCATTCCGACGTGAGCGCCTCCGTCAAAGCTCAGTTGGGCACTTGCTACGGATGAGAGGGCAAGCCATGCGCAAATCACAACAAGCGTTTTTTTCATTCAATGTCTCCAAGAGGTTAGTGGTGGATGCTTGATTCTTTGAGTAATCAAATTTCGTATCTCACGCCAGAACGAATGAGGAAAACGAAACCTGTAGTCCCTGTGACAAACACCGGGCCTAGTTGAAGTTCCGCAGGTATGAAAAGATTTTTCGCAACCTGAAACTCGGCTCCCCCGCCAAAGCGAAGATCGAAGTATGGTCCTCCCGTAAAAAAGTACAAACCAAAACCGGCATTCGCGTAAGGCTTTACCTTGGAGCCAGGAATTGAGAAGTAGTACTTAAAATAGTTTGCCCACTCAATCGGCGTTCCAGTCTGAGTGTTGATGTTGAACTCGGTGCCAACGGCAGGACCTTTGCCAATGAGTACTTCTCCCATGGGACCAATATGGAAACCTGCGGATGTGAAACCACCACCGCTGGCGATTGAGATTCCCATATTCCCACCTACACTCCATTTCACCTGTGCGAGCGATGTGCAGGTGAATGCCACCGAGCATATGAGAAGCGCCAACCA
>DPLS01000089.1:0-2671 GCA_003541875.1 Bacteroidota bacterium
GACGGCAAGCTCAAAACCGTATTGTTTTCTGACGGAAAGAACAAGATCCTCCTCAAGCTTTCATCCAAAATAGCACAGAACCAGGGTCCGACAAATAACGGTATTGGCATGCGGGTGGATATCAATGACATGGGGACGAAAAAAGATATCGAGTCTGGTGTGGTGAAAAAACTGGCGCCCATGACCATTGCCGGTCAAACCTGTGAAGTGATTCAGGTCGCAAGGGGGGGCACCCATGATATCTATGCCGGCTGGCATCATGTACTGGTATACATGAAATCCAGCAGCTCGGGCGTGAACACCGAGATCAAAGCCGTTAAACTCGAAGCCGATGCGGCGGTGCCGAAGGACAAATTCCAAGTCCCGGCAGGATTTACCTTGCAATAATCCAACGAAACGTGAAGGTGAAATTCCGGCAGAAACATTCAAGCCCCGGCCTTTTGGTCGGGGCTTGCTGTTGAACACGCATGTTGCAGAGGGTTTCGAAGATCTTACGAGAAGGGCTACATGCCTTCTTTTACTTCTATGATCTCGTCCGCAACAAGGCCGTGTGCCTCACGATGAACTGCGGTGGCTGCGTCCTTGGTTGGCGCTTTTACAAGGCAGAAGACCTTGCCGGAACCTTCATCAAACCAATATTTCAGATACTCCACGCCATGTTTCTTCTGCACTTCAAGGTCTCTCGCGTGTGCACCTTTAACGGCTTCGGCGGTCAACCCAGGAACATGCTTATGAACATCCATGTAAAGTGGCATATTGGACTCCTGTTTGTTGTGATTGAATGTCGTGTGAGTTACCTGATAAGCTCCTAAACGGTCATCGCTCAGTTACGCGTGCGTTCCTATTTACTGCCCCATCTGGCGCATGAACGAGTCGAAGTGAGCGAACACCATGTCGCTGAACATCCGTCCTTTTGTCTGACGCTCTGCGGCATCCGGGGTCCGCTTCGTATTGATCTCCTGCGAACGTTTCTGGATCTTGTCGATGTCTGCATATCCTTTGACTTTGACGACGCGAATGAAGTTCCAGTCTGACCCGTAATCGTGAAGGAGATAGCAGAAGTCTTGAATGGTTCCTTCCTTCTTGAGCTCCTCATCGGTTTGCTTCCAGTTGTCCGTCAGCCACTTCTCAAGATCATCGGTGTGGCCCATCTTGATCCGGTAAGATGAGAAGACCCAGAGAGAGTTTTCGCCAGGCACGGTGGCGACATTGAGCGACGTTCCTGCAATCGGACGAACGAATGAATCGTAGTGCTCGATAACATGGCTCCGAAGTGCCCGGCCCAGGGCCGCAGTTGCAACGGTGTCAGGAGAGTACTTTCTTGTGATTGCATCCGCTTGTTCGTCAAGTGCGTCCACCGCAGCGTAATCCTTAAATCGGGTGAACGTGAGAAGATTCCACTCGGATCCATAGTCATGAGTGAATGTGGCATGGTCTTCAATGAGACCGGCCTTCTTTAAGGCGTCGTTGTCGCGGTTCCAAACCTGTTTCACCAGACGACGCCACTCCGGCAATGTCTCAAGTTTCATTTTCCAGAAGCTCATGGCCCAGAGCGGACCGTCTTGCGCGGGTTGCGCTGCAAGGGGCTGCGCGAGCAGGGTGAAGCTGATGACAAACAACAGAAATAGGGCGGTCCTCATCGGATCCTCCATTGATGTGATGGTTGATGGGTTGATTGTGTAAGTTGGAAATGTAATCGTGCGGGAGGGAAGGGCAGCGCGTGTCTGACGCGTGGCGTATGGGTTTGCAACGTCATGCCCATGAGAACTGGCAACAATAGGATGTGGTAAGAACAGTAACTACGTTAAAAGGTTGCTCAACAAACTCAAAAAGCGGGTCAATGTCAAGTCAATTGTCTACATCCTGCTTTGTCCGAGAGCGCAAGATATTTGAGCGCCGTGGGCCAATCGGTGCCCGGCAGTTTGTTGACCATCTCTCAATTCTTTCCTATATTGACACATCGTTTTCAGCATTCTTTCATTCGGTGAGTAGCATCCATGACACGCATCTACATTGAGGATTTGTCCCAACATGTGGGCACAACGGTAACGCTAAGGGGCTGGCTCTACAATAAACGCTCGAGCGGGAAAGTCAAGTTTCTCGTGATGAGGGACGGGACCGGACTCGTTCAGGGCGTTCTGGTGAAAACCAATGTGAGCGAGGCGGTGTTCGATACGTTCGATCTCCTCACGCAAGAGTCCTCTTTCAGCATGACCGGCACGGTGAGGAAAGAAGACCGGGCTCCCGGCGGTTTTGAGCTTGATGTGACCGACATTCAAGTTATCAGCATCGCGAAGGAGTACCCGATCACGCCGAAGGATCACGGGGTCGAATTCCTGATGGATCGGCGGCATCTCTGGCTCAGGTCGAGCAGGCAACATGCAGTCCTGCGCGTCCGCCATCAGATCATCAAGGCCATCAGAGAGTTCTTCGACAACCGGAACTTCGTTCTGATGGATGCCCCAATCTTCACACCTGCTGCGTGCGAGGGAACATCCACGCTGTTTGAGACCGAGTACTTTGATCTGGGCAAGGCGTACCTCACGCAATCCGGTCAGTTGTATGGAGAAGCTGGCGCCATGGCGCATGGCAAGGTGTATGTGTTTGGACCGACGTTTCGGGCGGAGAAGTCGAAGACGAGACGCCATCTCACCGAGTTCTGGATGGTGGA
>DPLS01000089.1:2912-4060 GCA_003541875.1 Bacteroidota bacterium
CCGAGTTCTGGATGGTGGAGCCCGAAGTTGCCTTCAACGACCTGAACGACAACATGGAGTTGGCGGAAGAATTCCTCGAACACATCGTCCAGTCTGTGCTAAAACACAGAATGCCGGAATTGAAGACGCTCGAACGCAACACGAAGTTCCTGGAGAACGTGAAGAAGCCACTCCCGCGTATTTCGTACGACGAAGCAGTGGAGATATTGCACAAGAAGGGAATCAACTTTGAATGGGGGAACGACCTCGGTGGAACCGACGAGACGGTCATATCCGAACAGTTCGACCGGCCCGTAATGGTTCACCGATATCCGTCAGCCATCAAGGCGTTCTACATGAAACGTGATCCTCAGAACCCGAAAGTGGCTCTGGCGGTTGACGTGCTTGCTCCTGAAGGCTACGGCGAGATTATCGGGGGGAGCCAACGAGAGGATGATCTTGACCTGCTTCTGGAAAGAATCAAAGAGCACAACCTGCCGCAGGAAGCGTTCGAGTGGTACCTTGACCTTCGCCGGTTTGGCTCGGTGCCGCATGCCGGGTTCGGCCTCGGCGTTGAGCGGACGGTCTCGTGGATATGCGGGCTCGACCACGTGCGCGAAACGATTCCGTTCCCGAGAATGATCTATCGCCTGACTCCCTGACGACGAATCCGCTCCCCATGCTCAAGGTCTCCAACCTTCGGAAAGAGTTCACGTCAATTCTTGCAGTTGACGGAGTCTCATTTGAAGTTCAGCGTGGTGAGATCCTCGGTCTGCTTGGCCCCAACGGCGCGGGCAAGACCACATCCATACGAATCATCCTCAACATCCTGCAGCCTGATGGCGGCGAAGTCACGTACGACGGACGACCGTTCTCTGACCTGATTCGGAACCAGGTGGGCTATCTGCCGGAAGAGCGTGGTCTGTACCGGAAGAGCAAGCTCTGGGATACGATCCTCTACTTCGCGCAGATGCGCGGCATGAATGTGGGTCAGGCCAAGTCGGAAGCATACGCGTGGCTCAAGCGTCTCAACCTTCTTTCATACAAGGATAGAAAGGTCGAAGAACTCTCCAAAGGTAACCAGCAGAAAGTTCAGTTTGTCATCTCCATCATTCACGATCCGTTGCTCGTCGTCCTTGATGAACCGTTCTCCGGCCTCGATCCCGTCA
>DPLS01000405.1 GCA_003541875.1 Bacteroidota bacterium
GAGATCTGGATTCACAAGCTTCAGTGAGTAGGTTCCGCGCACTCCTTCGACCTGTAGGACCAACTTCGATTCACTTTCTTTTCTGAAGGAGATTATTTTCAAAGATGAATTCGTCGCGCCCGGAGAGATTGGGTTCGCTTGTGGAAGGATGCTCGGTCGTTTTGCGTAAATGTATCTGAGTTCAGCCCCAGCCTCGATCAGAATCTCGCGACGTGGGGCTTCGGATGGAGCTACGGATTTTCCATTCAAGATGACTTCCTTCGGGCCATCGTCTGAAACGCGTCGCGGTTCGAAGACAAGCGAGAAGCGTTTGGTGTCTGATGAGTACGGCTGGACCGAAATGGAGGAATCAGTCTGGGTTATCTTGAAGTTGAATACACCTTCTCCAAGTCGGACGTTCTTCACATCCACCAACTTCCAGTCAGGCGGGAATGATGGCGAAAGGGTAACTCTGTTGGTTGTTGCATCGGTTTCAAGTCCGATCAGGCCTCGCACAAAAGGCAGCATGTATCCGGTCGTTGAGAACCCCTGATGATGATACGCTTCTCCGAGTTTCTGGTTCAACTCACCTGAGAAGACTTCCGGTACCACGCCGAGAGCGTTGTCGAATGCGTGACGGATAACAGACTGCAATACGCCATAGCCGGCCAGACTATAACCGTACTTGAATTGTGCGGTGTTGAAGAAGGAAGAGATGAACGGCCACGTCGCCCCGTAGTTGTAGTTGGTCGGCTCGAACAGCGTGGATGATCGGGCGAGAGTTCGTACGCCCCAATCGGTGCAGAGATCGGCGCCATTGAACGCTTCAATGCTCGTTCTCGTCCTCAAGGTGTCGAATAGTCCAAACATCATGGCAACACCTGACCACGGAGTTTTCTCCGCGACTTGCTCTCCCTTTTCCGTCGCTCCATAACTGTAGAAGCCCTGCTTGTCCAGCCAGAACTTCTTCTCCAGTACGGGTTGTGCTTTCTTGAGTTGTTCTTCAGCCTGTTTCTTCATCTGTGTATCGCCGACGAGTTCAGCCATCCTGATCATCTCCTTGATCCCCTGAACCCAAACACCACAAGTATACACATCGGCATAGATACCGACAAGCTTGCCGAATTCCAAAGCTCCCAAGCCTGCCCCTTTCAAATCCATGAGTCCATCGCCATCACTATCCTTGCTCAGGCACCACTCATACGCTTGCTTCACGGATGTCCAGCTCTTACGAAGAAACTCAACATCGCCGCTCGCGCGAACGTAGTCTCCCATTGCCACCAGATACCAAGGAGTTGTGTCGGCGTGATTGTAGCCGTAATGATAGTCATTCCACCAGTCGCACAGTCCATCGCTTTGAGAGAGCTCGTGTGCCATCTTGCCAACATCTTTGGGAGGATCATTTGGGTTCTTCTTTCGGATCGGGAAGTTTTCCTGTCGCTGCCACTTCTGCGTGAATGCAAGTGCATCTCTCACCTTTGCGTAATCACCGTAGCCGTTCATTGCAAGCGAGTTGATGAATGCATCCCCTCCGAAGAACCAGGCAAATCCCGGACGAGCACCTCCTCCGGAAAGTCCGAATCCCGCAACCATTCCGGTGCCAAGTGTTGGATTCGTGATCATGAGATTGTCGAGCGCAACTTTGCCCCACTCGTACGCGAGGTTGAACTCCTTGTTTGCAGTGATGACCTGCATCGTTGAATTGCGAAGGTTCCGGTAGTAGTTGTGGTTCTCGTTGTAGTAGCTCTCGGCGTTTCTCCAGAGCCGATTGAACGTTGCTTTCACAGAATCCATCTTCGTCTTGCTTCCACCCGCAATGACGATCGGAACAAACTTGCTGGCAGTGTCGCCTGGTTTCACGTCGATCTTGAACTGCAATGGGTTGTCGGCGAACATGTGTGCCGGTGGTGCGGCCATCTGCTGGGCAAGAGGGGAGCCGCACAGGAACAATGCCCGCCATTGTCCCTCTGAGATTATGTAGGCATGAACGTCATCATCCCAGTAACTATACTGCCCGCCAATACCCGCAGGCCACATCGGCTGCATCACTGGAAGGAAACCAGCGACAATGGTAAGAAGTGTTGTCGAATACACATCAAGCAACAGGATTACACCGGGCTCGTCTCGTGGTACCACAATGATTTCCTTGACCGTGAACGACTCGTAGGTATAGGTCAACACGGTTGCCTCCGGTGTGACTGATATCGTTCGCACAATGTCCTTGGCGAGGATTGGCTGGGTCGATGTACCGAGCAGGAACGAAAGTTCAAAGTTCCTCAGCGGCTTCCACGGCCAGACCCACGCCTCAAAGGTCCCGCCTTCATATCCCATGATGCCCGCGCGCTTGCCGATCTTGTCGAAATACTGGAATGGCTGGGCGAGACGCGTAAGCTCGAGATCGTTCGGGTGGAGTGGGAAGGAAGGGACGGTTTGGGAGTAACCGGGAGTTGAGAGGAGGAGAAAGAGAGTTGTTGGTAGGCAAGCTTTTATCATTGAAGACCTCGTGAAAATTAGAGAGCAAAAATCAAATATCAAAAATAAAGCCGGGTCATTTCTTGGACTTAAGCGTGATAATGCTTGCAGCGAGGATATTTGAAATCTCTTCCAACTCTTTGCTGATCCAGTCAGAGTCGGTGTGTTTGAGCCGACCGGAATCTCGCAAGAGGGAAATCCAGAGTTTGCTTTCGTTGGCTGATTTCAAAGCTATGGTGAAATAGTTGATGAAATCTCTCCTGCTGCTGGCGGACTTCGCTTCCACGTGGTTTGCGATAATGCTCGTGCCGCTCCTCAACAGCTGATCCCCCATTCTTCTCGCCGCGTTTTCGTGAGGCAGTTTATCAATCATCTCAATCAGTCTCAGCGTGAAAGCATACAGCCGCGTTCTGAAATTATCGCTCTTCTTCTTTTCTATCGGCACGACGTTGCCTTCTTTTTGACCTTTGATTTTTGATATTTGATTTTCCTTCAGCTTTTCATCCCCGTGAGCGTTATTCCACGTACAAAATACTTCTGCGCAATGAAGAATACAATCACAATCGGCAGCATGACAACGACTGCTGCGGCCATCTGATGAGGCCAGTCGGTTGTATAGAGATTGCTGAAACTGGCGATGCCGACTTCTACAGTCCGCATGTCCGGTCGATTGGTGACAATCAACGGCCAGAGAAAGTCTTTCCAGCTTCCCATGAACGCGAAGATGGCAAGTGTTGCCAGTGCGGGCTTCGACAGTGGAAGGACGATACGCCAGAAAATCGTGAACTCTGAAGCGCCGTCAACACGCGCAGCATCCTCAAGGTCTTTTGGTATCGTCTGGAAGAACTGCCTCAGCAGAAAGATTCCCCATACACTGGAGACCATCGGGGTGAACAATGCCCAGTAGGTGTTCATCCACCCGAAGATGTTGATGATGAGAAATGCTGGAATGATCGTGACAATAGCCGGGATCATCATTGTGGCCAGATAGAGACCGAAAATTCTATCCCGCCATTTGAACTTCATCCGTGCGAATGCGTACGCTGCCATCGAACAGAACAGTAGTTGTCCAATGACGGATGCTGTTGCGACCACAGCGGTATTGAAGAAGAACCGCCAGAACGGCTGCAGGGTCATTGCTTCGGCAAAATTCGACCATCTGAACTCTGACGGCAACAACTTCGGCGGAAACTGATAGACCTCCAGTTCTCCCATCAGGGATGTGCTGATCATCCAGAGGAATGGGATCAGCATCGACACCGCCAGAAGCAGCAGGAGCGCATAGTTCAGGAATTGCAGTTTCTTCTTCATTGTCGCATGACTCAGAAGAGTTCCCTCAGAATGATGACAGAGCGGTGTTCGTACATTGCTGTGGTCTACGTTAATTTCCGTTGGCAGCAAGTCTGAAACGTAAGCGGAAATCATCTGGACTTGTTTTCGCCACGAAAACTTGAATATCATTGCCCCTCTTCTCCACGACCCTCATTAGTGCTTGACGATCATCGTCGCTGGCCTGGCACCCGATGATAACGCGTTTTAGAGCATGCGATGGGACGCTGAGCAATACATTCGCACCTTGTGGTAGAAGAATTCTGTATTCTCTTTCGTATTCCCAGTCAACCGACTTAGTGAGAAAAGTGTATTCCATTCGTTGTTGATTGCTGATCTTGTACGGATTGACTAGTGGATACTCCCGGGTGTAGTTGACCTTCATTAGCACCGTCGGCAATTTCGTCTTCAACGATCTCATAAGGCAGAACTCATTTAAGGCTTCTGTGTCAAAGCCGATACAGAATCCCTTATGCGAGTCACCATAATGAGCCCAATTCAGAAGACTGCTTGGGTTTGCTGAGAGCGAGAAAACTCCGAGGTTAGAATTGACGACTTCCTCTTGCAGTTTAGCTGTTGCCTCACGGTCCTTGAACAGCTTGTTCCGAAATGCGTGTTTCGCGAGCCTGTGTGACTCATTTCGTCTAAGGCCTGGATTCTCAATTGCTGCTATCTCTTCAAATGTCCGTAAGAACTCCGCGCGACTAGCGAGATCATATCGGATCGGGATTCGACAATCAAATGGATCATTGAATCTCAGAGGTGACGAAAAAAAAATCTCATTTCGAGCGAGAATGTCAAGATGAAGACCATTCATTCCAAAATTACGGAACTTGTACAAGCACCTTGGGGGTCGAGGCCAGTTGATATGTTCCGATTTCATGGAATTTGATCTATTCTTAGGGTCTGTTCATGCTGTGTGGTGACCTCCTAACATCTGATTATGCTGCAAAAGCTACACCTCGGCATTCCCATGTACAAGAGCGGTCCTCTCAACCTTCATCAATAGTAGACCTTCACCGTTGTAATCGAGTTCTTCTTCGTCCGCACAGTCACCGTGTTGCCATTTGTCAGAATCGGTTCTCCATCTTCTTCGAGGAAATTCGTCATCAGGACTTTCTTTGGTCTCTGAGGAAGAGTGAGTTGCGCATCAGTATTCTGTCCACTCGCGTCGTACCACTGGATCACCCACGCGTCGGAATCCTCGGCCTTTTTGATTGAGGTGAGAATCAAGTTTGACGGCGCAAGAGAAGCGAGCGAACGGGAGAGAGGTAACGATCCCTTGTGCGCATCCGTGACGGTGGCGATAAGAGGATTGTTGTATTCATACCCGCGCTGAACAGTACCTGCATCCCGCCATCCACCCGCGTGCGGGTAGAGGGAGTATTCAATCGAATGTCTGCCCCTATCGGCTGTCGGATCGGGCCACTTCGGTGAACGGAGAAGCGAAAGACGAACAACATTTCCTTTTATGTCGTACCCATATTTCGATCTGTTCAATAGGCTCACTCCGTATCCACCGGAAGAAACATCAGCCCATCGCTGTGCAGGGACTTCAACCTTCGCCTTTTCCCAACTGTTGCGGAGTTGCGTTGATCGCTGAATAGTGCCGTAAGGAATCTCATAGGTGGCAACCGAATCTTGCACCGTCAGTGGGAATGCAACCTTCAACATGGTTTTCTCCTCCCACCAATCGACATCAGTCTTAAAATCAATGCGATCCAGACCGGCGTATAGAACGATATCTTGCGTGAAGAAACTCGATGGGAAGTCTTCAGTGGGAAAGTCCTTCTTCGTTCCCGGTTTCAGATAGTCACGATGCAATCTCAGCACTGAGCGTACCGGTCCACTTTCGAGTACCTCAACTCGCCGGAACGTTGACGGGAACTTCACACCGGTCAGTCCAACATTCCATGCGTCCCATGCAGATGGCTTGTCCTCAAGTAATTGAAGTTCATTGCCGTAGCCGTTGAGGAGTTCTTTCCCGTTCCGAAGATCCACGATGCTCCGCACCCAGCCGGAGTCCGGGTCGATTGTCACTCTGAAGATTCCATTCTCGGTGCTGGTTGAAGAGGTCTTCAGTGGCGATGGAGATTGGGGAGACTTTTTGTTTCGCAATTCAAATGTCTTGTAGCCGATGGAGGGAACGTCTTTGGCGATAAAGAGAATTTGCCGGTTGTACCGATCAGTCTGAA
>DPLS01000039.1:0-3061 GCA_003541875.1 Bacteroidota bacterium
CCGGGATTTGAACCAATCGCACACACGAGCAACGCTCCCATTTGCGCAATCAGGAATGGGCAGAAGAAGATCTACGGCGTGCAGTTTCATCCCGAGGTGGTACACACACAGAAGGGGAGAGAGGTTCTGCACAATTTTGTCTATGGAATTTGCAGATGCAATGGGGGATGGAGTTCTTCCTCGTTCATCCAAGATTCCGTCGTGGAGATCAAGAGAAAGGTGGGGACGGGGAAAATCATCTGTGCATTGAGCGGCGGAGTTGACTCGTCAGTTGCCGCCGTGTTGCTGCACAAGGCGATTGGCGATCAGCTCTATTGTATCCACATCAACAACGGCCTGATGCGGAAGAACGAATCCGAGAACGTTGTCAAAACGTTTCGCGACAACTTCCACATGAACCTCGACCACGTCGATGCGACAGATCGATTTCTCGGCAGCCTCACCGGCGTCTCTGACCCCGAGAAGAAGCGGAAGATCATTGGCAACTTGTTCATTGAGATTTTTGAAGAGGAAGCAAGAAAGATCGGTCACGTGGACTTCCTTTGCCAGGGGACGTTGTATCCGGATGTGATAGAATCTATCTCATTCAAAGGTCCGTCCGTAACGATCAAGTCGCACCACAATGTCGGTGGACTCCCTGAGAAGATGAGCCTAAAGCTGATCGAGCCGTTCAGGGAGTTGTTCAAGGATGAAGTGCGGGCGGTTGGCCGCGAACTCGGATTACCTGATGATCTAATCTGGCGTCATCCGTTTCCGGGACCGGGACTTGCTGTGCGGGTGTTGGGGGAAATCACAAAAGACCGGCTCGATCTTCTGCGTGATGCCGACGCCATCTTTGTGGAGGAAGTCAGCAAGGCCGGACTCTATCGCGACATCTGGCAGGGGTTTGTTGTTCTGCTTCCGGTGCAGTCTGTTGGAGTGATGGGGGATGGAAGGACGTACGACTTCACGGTTGCCATCCGAGCCGTGTCGAGTGTGGACGGAATGACAGCGGATTGGTTCCGGATGCCGCACGAAGTCATGGCGGCGATCTCGTCGCGCATCACTAACGAAGTCCGTGGCATCAACCGCGTGGTCTACGATGTCAGTTCAAAACCTCCTGCAACAATCGAGTGGGAATGAGTGAGGATCCATTGGATGGACTAGGCTTCCTCAAGTAAAAATCTCAGATCTCAGCTTTCCAAATCCCAAATCTTCAATTCTACTCTCCTCATCCATTTAGTACTTCTCGCACTTTCTTCGCCAGTGCCTGGGGTGTGAACGGTTTCTGGAGGAAGAAGACCCCCTCGTTGAGGATTCCACGATTGGCCACGACATCGGCCGTGTAGCCCGACATGAAGATCGTCTTCATTCCCGGTCTCATCGTGTCGAGCCTTTCCTTCAACTCCTTCCCATTCATCCCGGGCATGACAACATCAGTGACAAGCAGGTCAATCTTCTCTGTTCGCTCACTCAGAAGGATAGCTTCACCCGGCGATTTTGCCGAGAGGACTGTGTAGCCAAACATCTCAAGCGCTGCACAGGAAAGCTCAAGAAGCTGCTCTTCATCCTCGACCACGAGCACTGTCTCCGTTCCCTTCAGTGGCACTTCCTCCCGCCCCTCCGTTGGTGCTTCGGCTTCACCGTAAAACCGTGGCAAGTAGATTTTAAACGTGCTGCCTTGGCCGGGTTCACTGTACACATGGATGAATCCGTTGTTTTGCTTGACAATTCCGAATACAGTGGCCAGCCCGAGTCCTGTCCCCCGTCCTTCTTCTTTTGTTGTGAAGAACGGTTCAAAGATGCGTTCCTGTGTAGTTTTGTCCATTCCCTTGCCTGTGTCGCTGAAGGCCAGTACCACATACTCTCCGGGAGTGAACTCCGGATGCTCTTTCAGGACGGACTGGTCAATGCTGATGTTCGCCGTTTCGATAGTTATCGTTCCAACATCATCAATGGCGTCCCGTGCATTGGTTGCGAGGTTGGCCAGTATCTGATCGACCTGTGTGGGATCGATCTTTATGTTCCACAGGTGGTCGGACGGGAGGAGGGTGAGAGCGATATCCTCGCCAATCAGTCTCATCAACATTTTCTGAAGCAATGAAAGTGATTCATTCAAGTTCAGGGGAACGGGTGCAATCACTTGCTTGCGGGCAAAAGCGAGCAATTGCTTTGTGAGATTTGCCGATCGCTCTGCTGCGGAAGCAATGGCCTGGACATTTCGATGTAAAGGATCAAGCGGGTTCAGATGGTTCTCGATGAGTTTGGCGTACCCGAGAATCACGCCAATCATGTTATTGAAATCGTGCGCGACCCCGCCGGCAAGCCTGCCAATGGCTTCCATTTTCTGAGCCTGATGCAATTGTGCTTCAAGTTGTTTGCGCGCAGTGATATCTTCGCTAATGCCGACCAGCCCGATGGTCGTACCGTGTTCATCTCTCACCTGGGAAGTGTGAAGAGAGAGAGGGAATTCGCGGCCATCTTTTGTCAGATTGAGGATCTCCCCCTTCCATGAGCCGGTACGGCTCTGCCTGAGGATTTCATTCAGAAGTCCCGCGGGATTGTTGGGTGACCACAAGAACCCGACGTGTCGGCCAAGAACCTCACTTCGATCATATCCATAGGTGCGAACAAACGCCTCGTTGACAAACGTCAGTCGATCTTCAAGATCAGTGATAGTGGCAATTTCTGAAATCCCTTCCATCGTGTGGGAGAGAAGTCGTCCGGTCTCTTCCGCCCGCTTGCGGTCTGTGATATCGGTAATGGTGCCAATGTATCCCAGTATCTGATTCATGGCATCTAGTTCAGGAACTGCTTGTCCCATCACCCAGACAATCGTTCCGTCAGGCCGCACGAAACGATATTCTGCGATTGAATCCTTGTGTGCTTCTGAGGATTCCTTCCAGCCCCGGCTTAGCTTTTCTCTATCCTCCACATGAACAGCGCGCAGCCATCCATCTCCCTGAGCTTCCTCTGCCGGCAAGCCCGATAATTGACACCAGCGTGGATTGACATACGTTGTGTAACCATTTGCATTTGTGCGAAAGACCCCGACTGGCGAAGCCTCCGTCAGTGTCTGATA
>DPLS01000039.1:3376-6832 GCA_003541875.1 Bacteroidota bacterium
CCGGTCATGTAGAGCGGTTTTTTCTCGCCATCACAGATCAATTCACCCTGACCGCTTAGACAACGAATTGTACCATCCGGTAGAATGGTTCTGAAATCAAACTCACCCGGATTGTTTCCGGACGCACATTTCTCAATCCAATCCCGCATGACATTCCTGTCATCGGGATGAATCAATGCAAAGAAGGATTCTGCGGTCGGAATAAACGAATCAGGCGAAACTCCATAGATGCGATAGGTTTCATCAGTCCAGAGGTTCGTTCCGTTCATTTCAAATTTCCAACTGCCAATATGTGCGATGCGTTGGGATTCAGAAAGCAGATGTTCCTTCTCCCGCATGGCCTCTTCGGCCCGCTTGCGTTCAGTTATGTCGCGGCTGACACCCAGCAATCTTGTGATCTCGCCGGTCGCACTGCGCATGGGTGCAGCATGAGTTTCGAGCCATCGGCGCGTGCCTTTCAGTCCCATGGCTTCGAATTCCAGAGTACCGCCTTCGCCATTCATCACGCGTTCGTGCAGAGCACGAAAAGCGGCACGGTGTTCCGGAAGAATGAATTCCAGGAGCACGCGTTGCTGCACTTCGCCCAGCGTATCTGCTTCAAGCATGGCGAGACCTGCAGCGTTCATCTCCAGAACTCGTCCATCGCGATCAACGACCTTCACGCACTCCGGCTCAGTCTCGATGATTGTCCGCAATCGTCCTTCACTCTCCTTCAGCGCCAGTTCAGCCCGCTTGCGCTCGGTGATGTCCCGAAAGAAAACCGTCATCCGGTTGATTCCCGTCTGAAACGCGTGAATTTCGAACGCGCCCCGGATACGATCATCTTCATAGTCGACCTGGTCTGCTTCATAGCGCTCCCCGGTGACTGCAACATGTCTGTAGGCATTCGGGACGGATGTGGTTGCGAGGGGAGGGAAGGCTTCCTCTATCGTCTTGCCAATCAACAGGGAATGATCCATGCCGAGAACTCTGTCCGCAGATCTGTTGCCTCCGGAGAAGATCAAACGGCCATCAGAGTGGAGTTCGTATGAGTGAGCGCCAAACGGTGCCCCATCGACGATAGCGTGCACGCGGGCATTGCTCTCCCTCCGCATTTCTTCGGCCTGTCTGTGCTCGGTGATGTCGCGACACAAGGTCAGGATATTCGTTCTGGAACCAGTCTTCATCACTGTGGCATCGATCTGGATAGGAACACGGGTTCCATCGTCATGGATATACTCGATTTCAAAATCCCGGATGAACCCCTGAGCCATGCACTGTCTGACTGCTTCGGCATTCCGTGTCCTATCACTCCCGGCGGTCCATTCCAGTACGCTGTGGTTCAAGATGTCAACGAGATTCTTGCGCCCCGTGAGACGGACATATTCCTGATTGGCATCGAGTACTTTCCCCTCGTCATCGATGATGACATATCCAGTATCCGTAGTCTCAATAAGCGCGCGGTACTTCTCTTCGCTCTTGTGTAGGGCTTCCTCTATCTGTTTGCGTTCGGTGATGTCACGAACCACATTCCAATACTGCACAACTGACCCCGCCTCATTCCGGATGATTCGAGTCACTTGTTCAACCCAGACTGACCTGCCTGTTTTCATTCGGGCAAGGAACTCACATCTGCAATCAATCGTTCCGTCCAGTGTCCGCTGCTCATAGAACTCCATGATGCGAAGCCGGTCCTCTCGCGCAACAAGGCCGACATAGGATTTCCCAATCAACTCCCCTTCTTCATAACCAGTGCTAGAGAACAGATTAGGGCTGCCATATACGATTTTCCCCCGGTGATCAACAATGAAGAAGATCTCACTGATATTCTCGACGAGGTTACGGTACCGCTCCTCACTATGTCTCAATGCCCATTCAACCTGTTTCCGCTCCGTAATGTCACGCGTGATGGACAGGATGCATTGCTCTCCATTGACGTTGATGATACGCGCAGACATGAGCCCGGTTCTTGTGCTTCCGTCTTTTGATCGAAACGATGCCTCCAGGTTTGCCACTTCGCCGTCTTTCTGTAGCCCATTCATCAATCGTTGCCGATCTTCGGAGTGTGCCCAGATGTTGATTTCGAGTGAGGTCCTCCCAAGGACATCTTCTTTCGTGTATCCGGTGAGAGTGGTAAACCCTTCATTGGCCTCGAGAAACAATCCGTCGGACATGCGATTGATGTTGATGGAGTCGGGCGAAACTCGGAATGCTTTGGAGAACTTGTCTTCCGAAGCGCGGAGTGCCTCCTCGGCTCTTTTCCGATCGGTGACATCGGTGAAAGTAACAAGGACCCGAAGTGGTCTCTTCTTTCCTGAATCAAATTCCGGTACTGCGTTCACCAGAATCCAGCGATATTCTCCTTCTTTTGGGTGGAAGACTCCCATCATAACGTCGTTCACCTGCTTGCCGGTACGTAGAGCGACCATTGCAGGGTGTTCATTCCCAGGGAAGTCAGAGCCGTTCTCACGAATCGCACGCCATCGGGGGTCCATGGATGTACGCCCTGTCATCTGATCGAGCGTCAATCCCAAAATCCGCTCGGCACTGGGATTTGCGGCCGTGATGCCCCCCTCGGTATCCTGATAGACGACTCCTTGCGACATAGTGTCGAAGAGGGCTGAAGACATTCCTCGTGTCACTTTTCGTTGAGGGGTGCGGGTGCCAACACGTTTGACTGCCATAGCTTGTCTCTGAATAAATGGTTGGTGCTAAGAAATCTTGGCAGAGGACTGATGCATCTTGTTCGCTCCCTTGGGGAAGTGAACTATTGCATTGGGCGGGCTCGGGACTTCGCGTTGCTGCGCGATGGGATAATGCAAAATTCTGTTCATAGAGTCAATGTTAATCACCAGTGAGCAGGCGGAACGGACCGGCCTTCCGGGAGATCGCTGAACGGGCTCTCTGAAATCGGGCTGGCTAATACTGGCCAATGGCAGTTTTTGTGGCGGGAACAAGAAATCGCTATATTGTACCCGGCTGATCTCAATATCGTACCCCATAGCAACTTGCATAGGACTGCGTGAAGAAGTTTCTCTCTTTTGTTAAGATCGAACACACACTATTCTCCCTCCCTTTGATCTACAGTGGAGTGCTGCTGGCTTCGAGGAATAGCACGCCATCGCTGGGTGTGGTCATTCTCGTCCTTACGGCTGCCACAGGTGCGCGTACTGTTGCGTTTGCACTCAACCGCATCATCGATCGGAATCTCGACGCGCTGAATCCGCGGACCGCGACACGTGATCTGCCAAGCGGCCGCTTGACGCTGTGGGAAGCTTCGTGGGTGATGATCTCTGGACTGGCGTTGTATTTTGGTTCGGCATACTTCATCTCGGCGTTTTGCTTCTATATGTCACCGATACCGCTTGCCGTATTTATCATCTACCCGACTATGAAGCGTTACACACCGCTTGCACATTTCGGTGTGGGAATGGGATTGGCAATGGGGCCGTTGGGCGGATGGTTTGCGATATCGCC
>DPLS01000135.1 GCA_003541875.1 Bacteroidota bacterium
GCATCTCAAGAAGACGACCTACACTCGCCCCCGGAGAATCATGGTGAAGTATTTCGTCCTGATCAAGCTTGAAGCCGACCCGGCCATTCCTATCGGTGAATTCCGGTTCCTGTCGCGCAAGCAGGGGAAGGACATCACTGATCAATTCAAGTAGGCCCATTTCCCGACGTCATGACACCGACAGCTCTCAAGCGTACGGCCTTCTACGAGATTCACAAGAACCTCGGGGCGAAGATCGTTGAGTTCGGCGGGTATGAAATGCCCGTTCAGTATTCCGGCATCATCGAAGAACATAAGCGGGTCCGCGAACGGGTGGGCCTCTTCGACGTGTCCCACATGGGAGAAGTGGAAGTCTGGGGGCGCGACGCGCTGGCGTTCGTGCAGCGCATGACCACCAACGATGCCGCGAAGCTCTCCGAAGGACGCGTGCAGTATTCCGCAATGTGCTATGACGACGGGGGGATCGTCGACGATCTCCTGGTCTACCACATGAGCGATCACTACATGCTGGTGATCAACGCCGCCAACATCCCCAAGGATCTCGATTGGCTTCACAAGCACGTGAGCGGTGATGTGAAGCTGAAGAATCGGACCGACGACATTTCACTCCTTGCAATCCAGGGACCGAAGTCACTTGCCACCCTGCAGAAGCTTACGCGGGCTGATCTGTCCGCAATTGAATACTACCATTTCGTGCGGGACAAGGTATCGGGTGTGGATATGATCATTTCTCGTACCGGCTACACCGGTGAACTTGGGTTTGAACTGTACTTTCCCTCTGATCCTGCAACCGGAGAGAAACTCTGGAATGCCGTGATGGAGGCGGGAAAGGAATTCACCATCGGGCCGGTCGGACTTGGTGCCCGCGACACGCTTCGACTTGAAATGGGGTTCTGTCTGTACGGACACGAGATTGATCAAACCACGAATCCTCTTGAAGCCGGCTTGGGGTGGATCACGAAACTGGAGAAGGGGGACTTCATCGGGAGCGCCGCAATCAAATCCGCGAAGCAACAGGGTTTGAAACGCAAGCTTGTGGGGTTCACGCTTGGCGACAAGGCGTATCCGCGTCAGGGTTATCCCATTCATTCGAATGGCTCCGCCATCGGCGTCGTCACGTCAGGAATGTTCTCGCCAATCCTCGACAAGTCTGTTGGGATGGGCTATGTTGCGGTTGAACATGCGAAGGTGGGAACTCCGATCGGCATCCAGATAAGGAACAAAGAGGTTCCGGCAACGGTAGCATCGATTCCTTTCATCACTAGGAAGTAGACTTGGGGGATGCGTATGCGGGTTGATTTGCATTTCACTCCACATCAGATCGACGAACTTGCTCTGCGCGATAAAACCGTGGTCGTGATCGATGTGCTGCGCGCAAGCACCACGATCGCGAGTGCGCTGCATAATGGTGCCAAGGAAATCATCCCCGTGACAACTGTTGAGCGGGCGGTGAAGATTTCAGGGAATCTCTTCGGCGACCATGTGTTGCGAGGAGGTGAGAGGAATGGCAAAATGATTGAAGGCTTCAATCTCGGGAACTCACCGTTCGACTATTCAGAAGACAAGATCAGAGGCAAAGCAATTATTTTCAGTTCGACCAACGGATCTCTGGCGATCGAGAAGGCAAGGTTTGCGCGCAACGTTGTCATTGGGGGCTTCGTGAATATTTCACTCGTTGTTCAATTCATCAAGGAGATCAAGCAGGATTTCGTCATCTTGTGCGCAGGCAACAACGGCATGTTCTCTCTCGAGGATTCTGTCTGTGCCGGTATGCTCGTGCACCGGTTGACGGAAGAGGATGGTGTGGAACTCTCTCTCTCAGATGCCGCCATTGCTGCAACAGTGCTTTTCAAAGGAAACAGCAAGAACCTGCTGAAGATGGTGAAGAACTCAGAGCACGGAAAGTATCTCACAAGCATCGGATATGCCGACGATTTGCCTGCCTGCGCAGGTGTCGACACGATTCCGGTTCTGCCTCAGTTGCTTGGCAACGTGATCAAGGTGAAACGTGGGGCCGAAAAAGTGGAGGGTCCCAAGGTACCTGTCTTGTCGTAATCGCAGGATCCCCCCTATGACAAACCCCACACGTACCCGCAACGATGCTGCAGTGCCGAAACGAGGAACCTCACGCAGTTCCTCGGACCGAAGGCAATCGATTCTTGCTCTCCTGTTGATGGCAGTCGCAGTTCTGATTTTTCTCGCACTCGTATCGTATGATGCGGGTGACGAAGCCGCGGCAGATGTTCGGTTCTCCGACCTCGTCAAAGTCTTCTCCGGCGATCCACAGGTCCAGGCAAAGGCAGACACCGCGCAAAACTGGCTCGGTCTGGTGGGGGCCGTCCTCTCTGACTTTCTTATCAAGTCAACAATTGGGTACAGCATATTCTTTCTGCCCATTTTACTCCTACTGTTTGGCTGGACACTGCTGAGGCGCGGAGATTTTCATCGTCTGATCGTACTTACCAATTATACACTTACCAGTGCGCTGTTGCTTTCCACTTCGTTCGGAATGTTGCGTTTGATCTTTGGCCAGGAAGTCATCAGCATGCCCTGGAGCGGTGTGGTGGGAGATTTCCTTGCCACGATTCTTGCCCGGCTGCTGGGTCGCGCTGGAGGTTCCATTCTTCTCTTCACTGCCTTGCTTTCCGTTGCTGTGTTGGCCATAGATTTGGATCTTCATCAGACCGTGGAACGGCTGAAACGGTGGGCGCTCTTGTTCATGGATTGGTTTGCACGAAAGAGAGATTCTTGGCATGAGGCTCGCCTCGCTCGGGCTGAACAAATGGAAGAGTCCAGGCATGAGCCGGAGACTCCTCCACCTCCCAAACCAAAATCTGTCGTGAGGATTGCCAAACCGCCTTTAGAAGAGCCGATCGCTGCAGTGAAGAAGGCAGAGATCCTGCCGCCTCGAAAAGCTCAGCCGGAGGCGGAGGAGAATGAAGAAGTCGAAAATGAGCGGATACCTCAGTTGACCAATCAGCGGCAGAAAGAGCTGAGGTTGGAGATTGAAAAACCTGTTCGTGAAGAGGAGGTGGATTCTGACGTACCTCCGGTCCCAGCGCGCGCGTCCAATGTCCTGGAAGAAATCGATTACGTATTCCCATCAGTTGAGTTGTTGGATCCTCCTCGGCCCGGTAAGGAGGATGTCGATGATGATGAGCTGAAAGCAAATGCGGCTCTTCTTCGGGACACGCTTGCAGAGTTCGATGTTGAAGTAGAGAGTGTCAGCGTTACGCCCGGTCCGGTTGTCACACTGTACGAGCTTGTTCCAGCGGTTGGAGTGAAGATTAGCCGCATCGTGAGTCTTGAGAATGACATTGCTCTGAAATTGGCGGCCAAGGGGATTCGCATCATGGCGCCGATCCCCGGCAAGTCTGCCGTTGGCGTCGAAATCCCGAACAACAATCGGGCACTCGTTACGATCAGGAGCG
>DPLS01000243.1:0-215 GCA_003541875.1 Bacteroidota bacterium
CCAACCGTCGGATACGTCCAGCTCGGATCGTTGTACTTCCCGACGATGAAGTTGCTTGTATTCGTACCACCATCCAGATCTGCCGGGTTGTTGAAATTGAATACGATGCTGTAGTTGTTGAACGCAAGCGTTCCATCCTTCGTGAGAGACCAGTTCACGTTGACGCTCTTCGCGGCGTCAAGGGTGGAAGAACCAATGGATCCGTGATCACTCGC
>DPLS01000243.1:551-5273 GCA_003541875.1 Bacteroidota bacterium
ACTTCGAATGTCCGGCTTGTCGCGCCCGTGGCAACCCTCTTGCTCAGATTGCCAACGACGTGACCACTTGTACGAACAACATGATTGGAACTGTCAGCAATAGTCAGTATGTATGAACTTGTGTTGATGTTGCCGCTGGTCAGCCTGAGCGTGTCTGGAAACGTCATGTTCGAACCGAGCACAACCGCACCAGTGCTCTTGTTGATCGTGAAGTTCACCCTGCTGGTGACCGTTCCTCCCGTCGAAGTCAATGTCTGGTCGCCGCTGCCGTTGAAGATGAGCTCATTACTCCCACCTGTCCCGGTCGCTGCAATCACACCTGCCGTGTGCGAGAAATTACCAGCAACACTCACCGTCCCTCGTGTTGAGCCCCCGGATAACTGCAGACTGTCACCGCTCATGGTAACATTCCCACCCACGACAAAGTCTTTTCCGTTGCTTCCAGCAACCCATAACACACCGTCAGTGATGACCAGGTTGCCCGTGATATTTACAGGCCCATACTGAAATCGCAACGAACCTGTATTGGTACTCTGAACTGTCAGATTGCCGGCAATTGCAGGAGGCGGATTGTTCGTTATCGGACCGACAGCGGTCTGACCCGTGCAGTTCCACGTAAGATTGCCAAGAGTCTGGTTGTCGGCAAATGTTGGATAGGTAGCGACTATTCCGGTCACCAGACACGTGGATGTGGCATTCCACGTCGCCGTTGGTACGGTTCCATCATTCTGGGCGTGTTCATACACTGAACCGCCCTGGAATAACAATTTGCTTCCACTTGTGCACGTGACTGTCCCGCTATTCACGATGGAACCCGTTACCGTCGTGACGACCGATGTGCCGTCAGTGTTGTAGGTTCGACTCGCATTCACTGTCAGCGTGCCCCCAATGTTGGCAGTAGCACTTGTTGCAAGCGTGACGCTCACATTGGTTCCTAATAGAAGAGAAGCGCCACTCGCTACCGTGAAATCTGTAGAAACATTGCCACCAAGCGTCAGGGTTATGCTTGAAGTGTGTATTAACGTTACCGATCCCTGAGAAATGGTCAGCGAATTATACGAGACACTGGCAGGCATTGTCGAAAATGTTATCGTGCCTGCAGTATTGAAGAGAATATCCTCTCCGGCAAGAGGAGCAGTCCCCCCTGACCAGTTTGAACCGGTGGTCCAATTCTTCCCTGTTCCGGTTCCCCCTGTCCAGGTTTTGAAACCAAGCGTCGTGGCCGTGATGGTGTTGGAGTTTTCGCTTGTCCCTCCGGTGTTGACTGCCCTGACACGGTAGTAGTATGGAGTGCCTGCAGTGAGGCCGGTAACAGACTGACTCATCCCTGCAACTGTCAAGTCGTTGTACCCGGTGAGGAGAGCTGTGAAGCCAACATCTGTTGCTACATCGAGACGATAGCTCGTTGCACCAGAGGAAGCGTTCCAATTCGCCTGGAAGCTCGTTTGGGTGACACTTGTCGCCGCTGTTGCTACAGGCGCACCTGGCACAATCGCAAGTGTCGTCACATCAATCGTATCGGAGTTGCCGCTCGCCCCTCCGGCATTCTCTGCGCGCACGCGATAATGATACGCCGTGCCCGCCGTCAGTCCGGTGACAATGTCGTTGGTCCCGTCAACTGCCTTGTTCTGATATCCAGAGACGTACGTTGAGAAGGTCGACGCTGCAGAAACATCCAACCGGTAACCCGTTGCTCCCGAAACTGAATTCCAGTTCGCCTGGAACTGCGTCTGAGCAATATTCGTCGCGGGCAAGGCGGTCGGCGCGGCTGGCACATTCACAAGTGTCGTGACATCAATCGTGCCGGAGTTGCCGCTTGTTCCTGCGCCATTCTCTGCGCGCACGCGGTAATGATACGCCGTGTTCGCCGTCAGTCCGGTCACCACATCATCCGTCCCGGCAACCGGCTTGTCCTGATAGCCAGAGACGTACGATGAGAAGTCCGTTGCTGTCGATACATCCAACCGGTACCCGGTTGCTCCCGACACTGAATTCCAGTTCGCCTGGAACTGCGTCTGCGCAACATTCGTCGCCGCCAAGGCTGTCGGCGCAGCCGGTGGCCCTGCTGCTGCCAGCTCCGCCAGTGCAAAGTCGCTGAAGCTCGTTATCCCTGTGGCCTGTGTGCTCGTCGCGATCCGGGTGCCAACCGTGGGATACGTCCAGGTTGGAGCGTTGTACTTTCCGACGATGAGACTGCTCGTATTCACACTGCCATCCAGATCTGCCGGATTGTTGAAATTGAAGACAACGGTGTAGTTGTTGAACGTCAGCGAGCCGTCCTTTGTCAGCGTCCAGTTTGCGTTGACGCTCTTCGCAACATCAAGAGTGGAAGAACCAAGCGATACGTGATCACCCGCGTTCGCCTTCGCGGTCAGGTTGCCTGCCGCACTCACGCTGCCGAACGTGACGCTGACGGGATTATATCCACTAGCGGTCCCTACCTCGAATGTTCGGGTTGTAGCACCCGTGGCAACATTCTTGCGCAAGTTGCCGATGATGTGTCCGCTTGTGCGACTGACGGTTCCACTCGATCCGATGATTAACGAACTGGCACCCGTGGTGACGTTGCCGCTGGTAAGCGTGAGCGTTCCACTGATTGTTTCATCCGCAGTGAGTGTAACACCGGCAGAGTTGTTGACGGTGAGATTATTGACCGAAGTTGGAAGAGCGTTACCTGTTACCTGCGCGGTCGGAGTGAGGTTCTTGTATATGTAGTTCGCACCGGAGTTGTACCTACGAGTACCGGTGACTTGGATAGTTCCTGTGGCGCCGGATGAGCTAATTCCATCAGGAGAACCAATTGTCATTGTCGCACCAGCTGCAATGGTGAATCTTACAGATCCCGATCCAGCGACGTTATCCAATACTGAAGTACCAAAATCGACAATCGCGTTATTGTCTATGATGAAGCTTAGCGAATCGCCGGAGGTTGCGCATGCAATGGTACCTCCGCTTTTTGAAAATGTTTGTGCAGAAGTACCTGAAAAATTGAAAACTCCGCTACCTGTGCCGGTTGTTGATGTTCTGAGAACACTCGTTCCGCTCTGCGTGAAATTACCTTGAAGATTAACAGTTCCAAGAGCAACGGAAGTACTGTCTGATAAATCCAGAATAGCATTGTTGGAAAGAGAGAGGTTACGAGTAATATTCACAATTCCAGTGTAAGAGGCAGTCGTTCCGGTACACACATCCAACTCTCCACCACTCATATTCAGATCTCTGCCTACATTCAAAGTCTTCGTACCCAATCCAGCAATCCACAGGACTCCACCGCTAATGTTGAGATCATTGTTCACAGTTATTGGCGATGTCTGGACTCGGAACTGACCAGTAGTAGCATTAGTGCCTGTATTCCTAATAGTCAGATTATCAACTGTCAGCGTTCCAGAATGTGCGATTGCATTTGAGAAATTTTGATTGGGACAATCCCAGATAAGATTCTTAACCCCTGTGGGAAAAGAAGGATAAGGATTGGATTGGCTATTTGTTCCTAAACCAGTTATTGCGAAAGTGGCACCCGGATCCCATGTTGCCGTAGGCCAGGTGAAGTTATTGATATTATGTTGAAAAGTTGATCCGTTCTGCAATAGAAGCTTACTTGCAGTTGCATTAGTCAAAGTGCCGCTATTTACAACTGTACCTGTCACAGTAGTGACGACACTAGTCCCATCAGTATTATAAGTACACCCAGAATTGATGGTTAGGGTTCCGGCGATGTTTGCAGTGGTACTTGAACCCAACGTCAAGTTTACAGTAGTGCCCTGAGCTAAGGAGGATCCAGATTCAACAACGAGATCATCTCCTGTTCCGCCACCGATCGTAAGGGTCACGCTCGCTGCCGATTGCAGCGTGAGCGTGATGTTGCCCGAGATGACAAGGCGGCCAATTGTCTGCGTTGGAACACTGGTTGCTGTCACGCTGCCGCCGCCATTGAACTGGAGAATGTCTGTCGTCGCCGGCATTGTCCGGCTCGGCGACCAGCTTGCTGCTGTTGCCCATGATGCCGAGGCACCACCGTTCCACGTGTATGTTTGCGGGGCAGGTGTGTAGGTAACGGAGATTGTCATGTAGTCAACAGATGCCGTCCTACTGTTGGTGCTATTTGCTGACAGAGCAACGCCGAAATTTGTAGCATTCACTTCCGCGGGTGTCCACGTTGCGCCCCAGAGGTCCGCTGTACCTCCATAGTTGACCGCTGTTTCGCTGGTTGGCCAGTCCGTACCCGTTACTGCGTAGTTGCTCCCAACGAGGGCCCCGGCTTTTATCAGTTGCACAACATTGTCCCGTACGTCGTTTCCCGTACCAGTGGTGTTCTCGAAACGTCCTATGGTAGCCTGGATTCCATTGATAGTCGCGTCAGTCGGAATGGCGAAACCATAGTTTGTTGTCTGAAGATAGTTGCTCGTCTGGCTGGCAAGGGTTACTGTTGCATACGAGTTGTTATTCGTAAGAGCATTCCCCGGATTTGTCCACGCAACAGTTCCAACACTCGCTACGTTTGCACCGGTGCCCGCATTATTTGGGCCTACTGTTGTCTGTCCCATCACCGTTGTGCTCGTCAGAACAACGCACGCCAATGTCAGGAGGATCGTTGAGAACGTTTTCATGTGTGTCCCCTTTATGGAGTTGTAGATAGTCATAGACTTGAGTCGTATGTGGCAAAATCCTTCAGTACACTGGAAGTGGTTTTGTTCAAAAATGCCGCTCTTTCCGAAATGAGCA
>DPLS01000045.1 GCA_003541875.1 Bacteroidota bacterium
GGAAATTGTGGCTGCCCGAATAATGCCAGATGACGACGGCGATACTGATCCCCAAACTTCATCCAACGATCAAATTGAGGCTTCCCTTTGAATTCGCCATTGGCGTTGCCTTCGCGGTTTCCGAGAATGATGTGGAGTACGGAGAGAATCGCGCAGTCACGACCGAGACTGACCTCTGATTCGCTGGGGCACCTACTCTCTTTAAGCAACCAAGCACGCGAGAGCAGTCAGAAAATTCTTAGGGACATGCAAAAAGGCCGACTCAGTTTCTGGTGAATCTAATGTTGTCGAAGTAGCAGGTTGTCTCTCCCTGCATGTTTCTCAAAAAATAGAATCTGTTGATTGGAGCGTTGAACCTAAGTGGAACTGAAATACTGTTCCAGCAATTCGGGACAAGCGGTGTTTCTACCAAGTAGTCATTATAGAACGCCACGGTGAGGGTGAACTGAGATGTTGGATAGACATCGAACTTCAGTGAATCGAATTCTTCAGGACTGATTGGCACCTCTGCACCCCAGTTGCCACTCAGAAAATCCAAAGCCCCGCTGGAGGAATACTCAACCTTCAAGGAGTACTTGCCAGATTTCACCGGCCTCGGATTATCAAATGTTGCCTTCGCGCTCCAAGAAGTATTCATGAATGGTGATTTCAGGGCATCATCGTAGACTACCTTCTCCGGAAAGAGCGGTTTCGGCCCACGGTTGTCTACCGTGATTTCGATTTGCGCAGCCGATGAATTCCCGGATTGATCCATCGCAACGACAGACAAAGTATGTCGTCCATTGGCGATAGTCCAGCTATTAAGTGTCACACCATATGGAGGCAGCAGAGAGACCCTTCCAATTTCGTTTCCGTCCAACTGGAACTTGACATTGAGGATCCCAACATTGTCAGTTGCTTGAACAGTGATCTTAACAACTCCGCTTATTGCGGACCCATTGTGAGGGAAGGAAAACGATACTGCCGGCTTTTCCCGGTCGGGAAGCGGAGGCGGTTCACCCGCGACGGCCCGTCTCAGCGCCTGCAGTTGCGGGTCCCTTTGCCCCGCGGGTTTGTTGGGCCTGTATCCGCCGCCGAAATCCCAGATGAAAATGCCGCTCAGCCCTTTCTTTCGGATGTATTCAACCTTCTTGTACTGAATCAGCTCGTTGTCAAATGAGATGAACACGTCGTCAGCAGAGCCAGAGTTGTCAATGCTGATGTACGAGGTCTGCGTAACCGAGTCGTAGTGTTGAATCTGTCCATCTCCCCAAGTGTCCATCATGTATGAATACGGCTTGTCGGACACCATCGCGGGCGGAGTAGTCCAACTTTGACGAGGCGACGTCACTCCACCCGTCGGAGTTCCCTCGCCCCCCTTCCACACTTGGGCACTCCAGTAGGTGGATATAGCCAGTTTGGATTTGGGGATACCTGAGTCCAGGTACTCTTGGATCACGTCGTCGACGCAGGGCAATTTTTTCCAAAAGAACTTGCCCGGGAATCTCTGACCACCATTGTAGAGCGGCGACGACGGCCACGAGATCCATCCGGGCCACGGTCCAGCGTACTCGTAACTGTTGACGTTGATCTGATCGAAATATGAGAAGAGCTTGGAGTAGTTTGACTGATCACCCTGAACGGCGAAGGCAGTCAGCATGAGTTTGGGATTCCGAGCCTTGAGGGAGTCCCGAAGTTGAGGAACAAATCTGGTCCACTGAATCGGATTGTCTACCGGCTCCCAATCAAGATCAACTCCATCATAGCCATTTGCTAATACATAGGCCACGATGTTGTGGATGAAGAACGCCCTGGTCCTCTCAGCAGTTGCGCCGTTCCATCCTGGACCCGACCCTGCCCCCCCAATCGAAATCAAAACCTTCTTGTTATGTGCATGAGCCGCTGAGATCAATTCGGATTGACGCGCAGGCGTCCCACCATAGCCCAATGTCCCATCTGGATTGATCCCCATTGCAAAATCAAAAACATGGGTCAACACCCTGAAGTCAATCTCGCTGGGTGGAATCTCCCGCCAGTACGGGTAGTATGCGCTAACCCATTTGATATCCTGTGAGAGTGACTCCACATGAATGGCAAGGATTGCGATGGCGGGCGCGGCTATCTTCAGCCATGAAACCTTCATATGTCTTTTCCGTTTTCCAATGAACTCATGTGCCAGCAAGCCACTTGCGGATTGCTCGCCTTGATGGATCCTCGACGAACTTGAGTATGACGATCGATAGCAGGATTGCAGCAATGGTGTAGATAATGAAAAATGGAAATGATGTAAAACCATCAATACCGAATTTTTTTGCGAGCCAGTTGCCGTAACGCGAAAGGGGGAGATGCGTCAAGTAGAGAGCATAGCTAGCTTCCCCGAGCAGGACGAGGGCCGGAAGAGAAAGGAACGACGCAATGAGTCCACGGCTTTGCGCCAGACCATAGATCAGCATGGCAAACAGCGGCGCAAGCAGACTGTTGTGCAAGAGTGCAAAAGGCAGCATGGAACTGACCCCAAACACAGCAAGAATACCGACAGCAGCACAAGCCGATAGAAGCCCACCTGCCGGGTTCCCCCCATCTCTTCGAAGGAGGAATGCTCTCCCCACAACCATTCCAATTACAAATTCAGGAAAGCGCGCTAGTGGATTGAACTTCAGCAAGTCCAGCCAAAAGGCCATTGTGGCAGCCGAGCCACTGCCCGTCCCGTCAGGGTCAAGTAGGATGTAGAGAAGAGAGACCGCAATCGACAGAAACCACAAAGCCAGCCCCACCAGCATGAGCCTCTTGAACGACAAGCGCAGGAACAGTGGCACAACAAAGGGAAACATCAGGTAGAAAAACGCCTCAACGGACAGGGACCATCCGGGCGGATTTAGCAAGGAAGCAGTCTGTGGCAACCACGACTGAAGAAGGGTGACAGCAGCAGTCGTTCCAACTCCCAACACCGTTCCAATCGCGCCATTGGGATTTCCGAGAAGTACCGTCTCACGAACAAAAAGAGGGAAGGCAAAGAGGAGGCTGACAAGATATACGGGATAGACACGCGCCAGACGCGCAATCCAGAATGCTTTCCGATCGATTCTTCCCTCAGTCAGATCGTCGAAGTAGTTGTACGAGAGGATAAACCCTGAGAGAACAAAAAAAAGACTCACACCAATTCCACCGCACGCAGCAATGTTCTGGACCCAGACTGGCGCAGCGGCGAGGAAGGGCTGCGCAGGCCTGACCAGATTGTTCGTGAAATAGAAACCATTGTGCAGGATGAGAACCTGCATCGCTGCAAGAAAACGCAAACCCGTGAGGGCTTTGAGTTGCGGCTTCCGGTTCTTGACTATTGGGACCGGGGATCCGGGCTCAGTGAGTTCCGCTGTCATATCATATTCGGAGGTCGGTTGCGCAATCCATTTGTGCCTTCCACGCCCAACTAGAGTTCAAGGTTTTGTGCGCACTTCACCGAACGAGCGCTCCTTCAGGTATGGCAGCAACTCACGTTCGAGAACGTCAGCGGCAACAACATGTCCCTGAGAAGTCCAATGTCCATTGAAGTTGAGATACAGGGGATGCACCACTTTGGCGCGCGCTCTAAACTCATCGCACATATTGATTGAGCGGATCCCGTTGCGACCGCAGAATCCCTCCATGAAGCTCTGAGGTCGCGTTGAATATACTGTATCTGGTTTGAATCCCCAGAACTTTCTCCCTTCCACATACTCCCTTGGACTCGCCTGCATCCCGTACGGATATACACAGACCCAGAAATCAATCCCCCGTTCTCTTAGCATGTCGCGTATGAGTAGGATATACTTATATGAGAGGGCAAGCTCGCTGTCGTCGGCCACAGGATAGTTCTCTCTCAACATCGCATACTTGTCCTTTCGAATATCTCCAAGGGCCTTCCCCTCATGTTTCGCCCCCTCGAGATACCGGTCGATCCGAAGCCGAATGAAGTTGTACAATCTCGTATGTTCTTTGAAGAAATCCTTGATCCCGACAAAAACTCCCTTTGCCGCACCTTCCGGTTTGACGGTGGGGCCCGGGCTTACTCCCATCGGCACTCCATCAGCATCTAGTCTCGCAATCCGGGTGAAATCAATATCATCAAACACATCAGACAAGTCATAGAATAGTATGACGAGATCGGGATGCGCTGTTATCCCCGAGGTCTTCAGATAGAGGTATTCGAGGATTGGAGAATAGCCGCCGCACCCTGCATTTATCACCTGGAATTTCTCCGAGCTCAATTTTGGTCCAAGGTGCCGTTCAAGCACTTTGGAAAATGTCTCGTTTGCCTCAACGCCATCTCCCTCTGTAAACGAGTCGCCCACCATAAGAATCCGAAACGTGCCGGCAGGCTTTTCAGCAGGAAATTCATAATCACGCAGGCCAAGAGAGTTGATAGTATATTCTGTATTGAACTCCGGAGTCTTGTAGTGACCCTTGGCGTTTGGAATGAACTTGTGATGAAGTATCGAGTCGGGCTGGACGAAGAAATAGCGCATGGTCTCGCGCGGCTCAATGAACCGGACCGCTATCTCCAGCATGAGGAGGCCGGCGAGAATGCTTCCGAGCACGAACGCAATGCGTACGCCAAACTCACGACTCCGGGAAGTCGATTGTGCCAACCTGAGTATGTTCCTTTCCTATCGCAAGAGAGATATGTGGACTAAAGAAAACAACAATCAGATCAAATTTCAACCTATCTCAGCATTCTCGCGATGTAACAACCCTCTCCACCAACTAGTAGCTCTGCAGTTCTTTGATCTTGAGTTCCGAGAGACTCTTCTTCGATAGCGCTTCGGCAAGCCGATTTGCAAGTTGAATGTTCGTCAGAAGTGGGACACCGAAATCAACGGCTTTCCTCCTGATATTGTAGTCGTTTGACAATTCAGCCTGTTGAAAACTCTTTGGGATATTAATGACAAGATCGACTTTGCGCTGCTCAAGAAGCTCGCCAGCATTTGGCGATTGGTCTTCATCCGGCCAATGGACAACCGTTGCCTGGATGCCATCGGTCGCCAGGAACGCGGCAGTGCCCCCTGTGGCGTAGAAGTGCACCCCAATGGCGGTAAGCAGCCTTGCGCTCTTGATAAACGCTACCTTGTCTGCAAGTGGACCAGTCGAGAGCAGCACATTGCACAACGGAAACTTGAATCCGACGGAGATGAGTGCCTTGAGAAACGCCTCGTCAAAGTCATCGCCAAGACACCCCACTTCTCCTGTCGAGGCCATTTCTACGCCAACGGTCGGATCGGCCCCCTGCAATCTCGTAAACGAGAACTGTGGGGCTTTCACTCCAACATAGTCAAGATCATGCTCAGCTTTGTCGAAGGCCAGTACAGGCTCACCCATCGTCGCCCTTATGGCCTGAGTGATGAAGTTCTGTTTGTAGATCTTCGATACAAACGGAAAGCTCCGAGACGCACGCAGGTTGCACTCGATAACCTTGACGTCGGTGCCGCGACCCAGGTACTGCACATTGAACGGTCCGGTGATATTCAGCGACCGTGCGATCTTCGCCGTGGTCTTTTTGATCTTGCGAGTGGTTTCAAGAAATGTTCGCTGTGGAGGCAAGACCAATGTCGCATCGCCCGAATGTACTCCTGCATTTTCCACGTGCTCGATCACAGCAAGAGCCACAATCTCTCCCTTGTTTGCCACCGCATCAACATCGATCTCCTTCGTATTCTCATGGAACTTGGAGACCACGACGGGATGCAGTGGTGACACCTCAACAGCCTTCGCAAGGAAGAACTTCAACTCCTCATCGTTCGTGGCAACACCCATCGCTGCACCACTCAGCACATACGAAGGCCTGAGAAGGACGGGGTACCCGATCCTGCCGGCAAACTCCGCAGCGTCTTCAAGGGAGCCGACCTCGCTCCATTCGGGCTGGTCAACATCGATCTGGTCAAGGAGCGAAGAGAACTTGTGTCGATCCTCTGCCCGGTCGATATCCAGTGGCGACGTTCCCAGGACCCGCAAGCCTGCTTCATGAAGCGAAAGGGCAAGATTGTTCGGGATCTGTCCGCCGACAGAAACGATGACACCGAGGCATCGTTCACGCTCGTAGATTTCCAGCAGTGTTTCAAGATCCAGTTGATCGAAATACAGTCGGTCACATTCGTCGTAGTCTGTGCTGACAGTTTCAGGATTGTAGTTCACCAGGATAGACTTGTATCCAAGTTCGCGCAACGCACGCGACGCATTCACGCAGCACCAGTCAAATTCCACCGAGCTCCCGATCCGATAACTGCCGGAACCGAGCAGCAGCACATTCTTGTTGCTGTCGCATACCACATCATCGTCCTGCGCGTCATACGTCAGGTAGAGATAATTCGTCGTGGCCGGATATTCAGCAGCAAGCGTATCGATTTGCTTGATGAACGGCCTGATGCCCTGGTTCTTTCGCAGGTTGCGCACCATAGCCCCGTCCGTATCAAGGAGACGACCGATCTGCTTATCAGAAAACCCCGCGCGCTTAGCTTCGACTAAGAGGCTCTTCGGACATGGCCCGCCTGTGTACCCCTGGAGCTTGCGCTCAACCTCAACAATATTCTGGATCCGTTGCAAGAACCACGGATCGATGTGCGTCAGTTCATGAATGTCCTTGATCGTATACCCTTGTCGGAAGGCTTCCGGAATTGCAAAGATCCGTTCTGTCGCTGGCCGCGCGAGATCATCGGGAAGATTCTCGAACTTCGGAGCGTTCGTGGCTACCAGACCATCAACCCCAACCTCCAGCATGCGGAGCGCCTTCTGCATGGCTTCTTCGAAGTTCCTGCCGATAGCCATCACCTCTCCCACCGATTTCATCGCCGAGCCGAGCTGCGTCGAAACATTCCTGAACTTCTTCAGATCCCACCGCGGCACTTTAACGACAATGTAGTCAAGTGCAGGTTCGAAACACGCCGTGGTTGTCTGCGTGACAGAATTCCTCAACTCTGTCAGGCTGTAGCCAAGCGCAAGCTTCGCGGCAACGTACGCAAGCGGATACCCCGTGGCTTTTGAAGCAAGCGCCGAGCTTCGACTGAGGCGTGCGTTGACTTCGATAACGCGATATTCGTTAGAGTTAGGATCGAGTGCAAATTGGATGTTGCACTCCCCCACCACCTTGAGATGTCGGATAACCCGAAGCGAGATCTCGCGCAAGTGGTGGTAATCCTCGTTCGTCAGTGTCTGGCTTGGAGCGACGACGATACTCTCGCCCGTGTGGATTCCCAGCGGATCAAAGTTTTCCATATTACACACCGTGATACAGTTATCATAACAGTCGCGGACTACTTCATATTCCACTTCTTTCCATCCCTTGAGGGATTCTT
>DPLS01000232.1 GCA_003541875.1 Bacteroidota bacterium
TCCTCGGACGACGAGAGATAGGGTAACGGCGAGGGGTCATCCTTGGGACGAACAAACGCAGGAACACGAAATGGCGCTAACGCCTCCATCGTCACAACCCATGGAGAGATTGTCGAAGCAAAGTTCTTGGCGAGAAACGGACCAAGCGGTTGATACTCCCACGCCTGAATGTCGCGGGCTGACCAGTCGTTGAGAATGCAGATGCCGAAGATGTGTTGATCTGCTTGTTTGATATCTATTGGTTGCCCCATTGCGTTGCCGGGTCCAACGAAAGCAGCAACTTCAAGCTCATAGTCAAGTCGCTTTGATGGAGCAAACGTCGGGCGCTCATCTCTTTCGTCCTTCAATTGTCCACTCGGCCGTCGCACGGGCGTTCCACTGACAACAATCGATGACGAACGACCGTGGTACCCAATCGGCACATACTTATAGTTCGGCAGCAACGGGTTGTCTGGCCGGAACATGCTGCCAACATTTGTGGCATGGTAGATGGATGCGTAGAAGTCGGTGTAGTCACCAATTTCGGCGGGCAAGAACATCTTGGCATCCTTCAAAGGCAGAAGCGCGCGGCGCACTCGATCTTTGTCTCTCGCACTCTCACGTAGAAGTTCACTCAACCTTCTCCGTAGTGCAGACCAATACGGCAATCCCAGCGACATTAGTTGATTGAGTGACGAACGTTCACACGCGGCCGCCGCCTTGTCGGCATCGCCGTCGAACAATCCCGCTTCACGGCACGCACCCACATCAAGCACCTGATCGCCAATTGCGACGCCAGCCCGCGCTTCTTCAGACACTGCCTTCCGTCTGAACACACCGAAGGGAAGATTCTGAATCGGAAAGTCTATGCCAGCCAGGTTCGCCGACTCTACCCACGACTTGAGTTTGGGATTGTGTGTCTCGTTCAGTTCAGGTTTCATAAGAGTCCAAGTGATTTCAGATCTCCGATTGGCTCCTCAAAAGAGCATGATCCAAAAGAGATGGCAAGCTCGCTCCTAAGAGGTTTGACGCTGGCAAGATCAAATCGATACTGTCGCCATGAGATCTCGCTATCATTAACGCGCAGTGCAGCTGCTGATTGCTCTTCCAGTGCGGTTACCACCTCGGTGAAACTACCGCCACTTCTTGCAACGCCTGCAGCTATGAGAACATTCAGGAAGCCGTACATTATTCCTGTTGGACTATCGGGCTCGTAGGTAAGGCGGTATGTCGCACGGAGCGGATGGTGTAGTCCCGCCGTTGCTTTGAAAGGAACGCCTGCTCTTGCACACGCATAGATGAACTTCCCAAGGTTGGCGCTTGAGGGAAAAGCGTCGGACGCTGTTCCTCCCGTTCTCACTTTTGCCCGAAGACCCGACTTCCCGATAGCCGCGACAAGGGGTGATGGATCAGTATGAAGGGGAATCTCCACATATGTCGTAAGGACGGACGGAACGGCGCTTGCTACAACTCGAACGTCCTCGGTCGTGGATGACTTGGCCTCCAGGGTGTCAATCACTGCAAGTCTGCGCTTGTTGAAGGCAAAGATCGTTGCGACATCCTGATCGAGAGATGCCCCGGCAAGCGCGCTGATATGCCACTCAGCACTATTGGATTTGCTCACAAACGCTTGTTCGAATTCTGTCAGGCGAGAAACCGGCACAATGAATCGTCCGAGAGCCCACGCATGCTCACCATTCCGGTACGCAGCGTAATTCCGAACAGCGGTGGTCATGTCGAGCTGGGCCGGAGGGAAAAGCCCCGCATAATCGACGGCGCCAGTCAGGAGCATGCGAATTGATCTCATAGGACGATAACTGTCTTCACGAATTGGCAAAGACTCATCGCTTGGTAGTCGGAGGTACCCATTTTTTTAAGAAGCTCATGACTTTGTCGGGATCGTGCCCCTTCCCCGACTCCAATTCCCCCGTGTCTTGCGAGCACAGGAGTTTACCACTACTATCAAGAACAAAAAGATGAGGGTAACCCGGAATCTTTGGATACCTTGAGAGTACCTTTTCGTTCTTGTTCTCTTTGCTGTAGTTGACTTTTACCACGACGAAATTCTTGTGCATGAACTCATTCAGGTCTGGGTGTGTGGCAAAGAGCGTGTCCAATCTGTGGCACCAGATACACCATTCTCCCCCAACATCCAACAGCACACGCTTGCCCGTCTGCTTGGCCTCAGCTGTCGCGTTCTGAATATCTTTCGCCGCATCACGCCCGGGGTCGAATTTGTCGGCTCCCCCGCCAGCAAGCACCCCTGTAGCCGCGATGACAACAAGAAGCAGTATGAGTGTGGATGGATTCTTCACGCAGATCTCCTTCTTCAGAATGAAACAACAGTCTGACTGCGCGGGTTGACGCAGCCGGTCAATACCATTTTCCGGATGGCGAGACGTCTTCATTGATATGCATCCGGAATTCGTACAGGAATATGTTCCGCTTCTTACCCATACAGAGTCATCTGGGCGTCTGGGCATCTCTGCCGACTCACACCGGCACAGCGCCGCTCAGAAAGGGGTATCGGTAGTCTACCTTTCCTCTATATAACGATAACCGCAAGCATCTGCAACGGGTTCGCTGAGTGTAAATGCTGAGATTGAAGTGGGGAGGAGCGGCGAGATATCTGCCTTCAAGCATTGAACCGAGAGCCCATCAAGTGCCGGCTTCACCAATCAGTCTTCGGAGAATCAGCTTCGTGGCTGCAGGAAACTCGCCCCGCAGCATCCAGCGGGCATAGTCAAGCTCTTGCGCCACGGGATTGCCTTTGTACTTTCCAAAATTGTAAACGACGTTCCCCTTTTTGTCCTTGCTGAGATAGCGGGCAAAATCAACCACGGCCTCGGGGTTACAGAACTCGTGCACCTCGGCCACGGTTGTGCCGAGATCGTTGTACCGCTCAAGCTGCCCTTTGAACACTTCGAGCGTGGCCCGCACGTCCGCTTCTGCGTTGTGTGCATCCGTCAAAGTGTTGCCACAGTAGAACTTGTAGGCCGCAGAAAGCGTGCGCTCTTCATTCTTGTGAAAGATTGTTTGCACATCAATAAGTTTGCAGTCTTGTTCCGGGAAGAGGATGCCACACCGGGCAAATTCCTCAACCAACAGGGGTATGTCGAATCTGTTGGAGTTGAAGCCGGCAATGTCACAGCCCGAGAAGAACTGGAGGAGCACGGCGGCAATGCCCGCAAACGCCGGCGCACCGGCAACGTCCGCGTCCGTGATGCCATGAATGGAAGTTGACGATGCGGGTATTGGCCGTTGCGGATTGACTAACCTCGTCTCAATTTCTTCAGACATATCGGGCAACACTTTCAGTGCGGCAAGTTGAACAATCCGATCACTGACAATGTCGGTGCCGGTTGTCTCGATGTCAAAGAAGATGAGGGGGCGTGTGAGATGAAGTTTCATAAGGTCGGTGGGAAGCTCAGAAGAAGAACATCTTGGCCGCAATCACGACAAGGAACACGCCATAGAATTTCTGCAGCCTGTCGGGATTGGTTCTGTGGGCAACCATCGCGCCGAACTTCGCTGACGGCAATGTCCCAACAATAATCGGGATGGCGTGGTAGTAGTCAACATACCCCAGTGTGTGGGGTGGCAACCCGATTGCTCCCCACCCTGTTATGATATAGCCGACCGTCGAAGCGAAACCCGTAATGACAATTGTCGCACTCGAGGTGCCGAGAGCTTTTTTAAGTGGAAACCTCATGAAGTAGTATGTCATCGGAATGGCAAACACCCCGCCACCAACACCTGCGAGCGAAGATACCAGGCCAACGACAATCCCGATACCGGCCAGGCTCGGGGGAAAGAGGTTGGGTTCGCCCTCGTCCTTCCCCTTCTTGCTCTCCGAAAGCAATCGCGATGCTGCAACCAGAACAACGGCGGCAAATATCTTCTGAAGCGTAGGGCCGCGCAACCCGCCGGCCATGTAACTGCCAAGCGCAGCTCCGACGACACTCGCAGCACCAATGAATAGTACGGCCTTCCAGATAACATGCTTGTTCTTCGAGTACTCGTACGCCGATGTCATCGAAGCGAAAATGACAATCAACAGGCTCGTACCCAATGCCATGTGCGTGTACAACGACGACCAGACTCCGATGCTCTTGAAATAGAGAAGCAGGATGGGGACAAGAATGATGCCGCCGCCAACACCAAAAAATCCGGCAAGAAACCCGGCCACGCCCCCGGCAAGCAGAAGAAGGAGAACGCTAACTGGATCGAACATGGTTCTGTTGTTGGGGGATCGGCATTATCGCGATTCCCGTCATTTGATCTTGCGTGTGTACTGGTCGGGACTCTTCAATATGGCAACGGCGGTCTCATACTGAGGATCGTCTTTCAACGATACCGCTATTCTTCCCTGCTCTCCCTTGGCGCGTGCTGTAAACTCTATGTTCAACTCACGAGCGAGATGATCCTTGTATCTGTCAAAACCGCGAGCCTTTTCTTTGTCCATTGCCGCTGCAAGCAGATCCAGATTGGCAAGAACTTCCTTACTATAGTGGGACCGCTCCGCCATCTGCCGGATATCGTTGAGCTTGGCGTCTGCCTCCTCCTGATAGTCGAACTTCTGCTCCTCAAGGAATTTCCTGAACGCTTCGAGATGCGCCTCCGTGATGGCGGCGTACGATTCACCCTTGTGGTCCCCCGTGTACGTATTGGCAAACCTGAAGAACAGAGACTTGCGATAGAGCTCTCTGACCATGGGGCCGAATTCCTGTTCCTTGACGACGGAGTCGGGTGTGATACCGCCATATTCATACACCTTTCGGCCTCCGGCGGTTTTGTACATTCGCTTCAGGCTGTCGGGTACGGTAGCAAATAGCCCGCCCCCGTCCTTGTGCAGGTAATCAATCTCCTGAATGCTCCGCCCGCTCGGAATGTAGTACCTTGCCGTGGTGAATTTCAGTTGAGCATCATAGGGAAGTCGCTCAACATCTTGAACCAGCCCCTTGCCAAAAGTTCGTGTGCCCACGATCAGCGCGCGGTCAAGATCCTGAAGGGCGCCGGCAACAATCTCACTCGCGCTCGCACTGTTGCGATCGGTGAGCACAACCAGCGGTGTGGTCGGAAGCAACGGTTCCTCAAGCGCAGTAAACCGCTTCTCCGTCTCAGGTCGACGGCCTCGGGTCGTTACAATCGGGCTGCCGAGCGGTACAAATTTGCTGACAACGTCGACAGCCGATTTGAGCAGCCCACCGGGATTGCCGCGCAGATCGAGCACCAATCCTTTCACGTCGCCCTTGACCTTCATCTCCCGAATCGCCTGACGAACTTCGTCGCCGGCAGTACTTGAGAATCGCTCAAGGCGGATGTAGCCGATGCCATCCGACGATAGCTCCGAGTAGGTAACGTTCTTTAACTGGATCTCCTCGCGAATGAGGACAAAGGTGAGTGGCTGTTTCTCACCTTCCCGCTCCACGGTAACACGGGTTTCCGTGCCGGGTTCTCCGCGTGTCAACGATCGCACCTCTTCCGGCCGCTTATTGGCAATGTTCAGCCCGTCTACTTCAATGATTCGATCCCCGGGAAGAACGCCCTGGCGCTGCGCCGAGTAACCATCCATCACGGTCATAACCTGAATCGCCCCATCCCGCTGACCAATGGTAACACCAATACCACCATACTTCCCAGTTGTCAGCAGTTCAACTTCATCACCATTCTTTTTGTCGATGTACACTGTGTACGGATCAAGCGACCCAAGCATGCCTTCGATCCCCTCTTGCATGAACTTCTCCGGATCGACTTCGTCAACATAGTCCAGCACGATTTTCTTGTACACTTGGCCGAACATATCAATGCTCTTGTTGATCTTCAGAAAGTAGTCGCTCTCCGGCGAATCGGCGAAGGCGTCCACACCTACCAGGAGCAACGCCAGCGAACCTATGAGCAGGCTCCACCTTGTTTGGGTGCTAGTACACGTGCGTCTCATTCCTACCATTCCCTCTCACTTGTGTTGGTTCTTTACAGACAGTTTCTTCTCGACGACCTTCCAGATATCGGCCGCAATCTCTTTCTCACCCGCCGTTCCATCGAGCGTGAAGAATCGATGGGCTTCGCTCTGGGCAATTCCGCGATACCCCTGAAGCACTCGCTCGTAGAAGGCGCGGCCCGAGCTTTCCATTCGGTCAAATGTCATCCCCGCCTTCTGCTTGCGCCGTTCAATTTCCTCTACAGGAATATCCACGAAGAACGTGATGTCAGGATCCGTACCCGCTGTAGCAAGACGGTTAATGCTCTTGACGGCATCAAGGTTGATTCCCCGGCCATAGCCCTGGTACGCGGTCGTCGAATCGTAATAGCGGTCGCAGATCACGATCTCTCCCCGCTGCAATGCTGGTATGATGACTTCTTTGACGAGTTGTGCGCGTGCTGCCGAGAAAAGCAAAAGCTCCGCGGCATCGCTCATTTCGAGATTTTGCTTGTCAAGAAGAAGATCGCGAATCCGCTCTGAGATTGTTGTCCCACCGGGCTCACGGAGGAAGTGAACGACGTTGTGGCGTTGTTGTTTCAGCTTCTCGACAAGGATGGTGGCCTGTGTGGACTTTCCGGAGAAGTCCAGACCTTCAAACGTTACGAACATATCGGAACAATTATTGGGCACTCAACAGAAGAAACATAATCATTTCCACTTGGCGAAACAAGAAGGGCGGATTGCATTCGCAACCCGCCCTGAGAATCATGCCTCTGTGGAACACTACGTCACTTAACCACAAGCATTTCCCTTACGATTGTGAACCTATCAACTTCTAATCTGTACAAATAGACTCCAGATGCAAGACCTGAAGCATCGAATGTAACTGAATGGCTCCCCGCTGGCTTAACCCCTGATTCCAATACTGCCACCTGGCGACCGAGAATATCGAAGACACCCAACAACACATGACCATCTTTTGGAATCGAGTATTCGATTCTTGTAGATGGGTTGAA
>DPLS01000219.1 GCA_003541875.1 Bacteroidota bacterium
TATCATCTCCTCAAGCCCCTCCACATTGGATCCTTCCAAGAATCCTTGCCTGATCTGAACGGAATCTTCGCGGATGTCACTTGGCAACACGCCTGCAGGTGCCACAAAGAGCGAGCTTGTTTGCTTTGTGAGGCCCGTTCCAGCCCCAAAGTCGACCACCCGCAACCGTGCAATCGACCTGTTGTCCACATCGATCTCACCGGACTCAGAGATAACGATTTGTCCACGCTTGAGATTCTGTAAATCGGGGAGTTGAATCCTGCCATTCACTCCCATTACCGGATCTCCTTGTGCTGTCACCAGCGTACCGCTCGAAGTCAGGGTGAAGTTGCCATTCCTTGTATATCGCAAGCCTTGTGGTGTGTCCACAACAAAGAACCCCCGGCCTTGCACCGCAACGTCCAGAGGATTGTTCGTGGGATTGAGCGATCCATCCGAGAAGTCTGTGATACGTTCGACCTGGACTTCCGAAAGATCCCCTTTCCCCTGGGCCTGCAAGAGAGCGGCATCCTTTACGAGTTGCATGAACACTTCATCCCGCTTGTAGCCCGTCGTGTTCATGTTCGCCAGATTGTTGGCAATGACTTCAAGTCGCGTCATCATTGGCTCCATGCCCGCGCCTGACGTGTGTATGCTTTTGATCATGCCAGTTCCCCCTTCAATGTTTTCGGAGTCTTCAAATGATGGAGCAATACCGCCAGGTCCACCTCGCCTCTCCCTATGCCAAGCTCCTTTGCTACTGCAAGCCTATCCTGCAGCTGCTCATTCTTCTCGGCGAGTTCTTGTACTCTTGCTATCCATCGACGCTCGCTCATGCGAGATCGAAGGTCAAAGGACAGTTTGACCTCGCCCAAACCACGACCATATCTCTTTGCGAGCATACGTACAGATGAATCCTCTTCAACCAGACGATTTCTTGGAGATTCAACCGGCCGGGAACTCCACATCTCCCGGCTATCTTCCTTTCGCTGGTCTGGGTGCCCGGAGATTGCCCCGGCGAACTCGGCAGTGAAGGTGGATGGAACCCTCACGTTCCTGGTCACGTACAGTCTCCGTATGACTAGGAGAACTAACGCCGTACCCAACACGGCCAACGCAATTGCGAGCGAGACATGAACTACGCCAACCTTTGGCCAAGCGAAAGATATGTTCGGGAGAACGATGCTCACGGCTGGAGGGGCGGCTGAGACAACGCTATCCTTCTGCTTCTTTGGCGGCATGTTGTCCGCAGCGACTAGAGTAGTGAACGACAATGTCTGAATGGGAAGTATCACCGATCGGTGCCCAGTTGCAAGAGCCGTATCGGCATCGCCGCTGTCCTGAGTCAGAGTCCGTGAGGAATCGGGGAAGACGTCTATGAACACACCCTCCATGTTGTCCATCCTCTCAACACGGAATCCGGTGTTCGCCTTCAGCCCCACGGTGACAACGACGCAGTCGCCTTTCCACCTGTCAACGTAGACGCGAGTCACGAACCCGTTGGCGAAGTGCATCCTTGCTCCATCGTATGAAGCGGGCACGTCGGTGTTTGGCAGAATTATCCGGACGTCGCTCTCGTTTCTCTCAGTCGAATACTGTGGATTGCCCAGCAACTTGATTGCCAATCGGCTGGAGCCTTCGTGATTGTAGTATCTCATATTCACAATTTGGGAACTCTCTTCAGCAAACAATTGCTTGTTGCCAAGAAGAAGCAACCCAAAGAGGAGCGGAATGGTAGCTCGTCGTTTCATGTCACCGGTAACGTAATGATGAATGTTGTCCCTTTTCCCACTTCACTCTCAACGACAATCCCGCCATTGAATTGCGAAATGATCTTCCGGCAAATAGAAAGTCCCAGGCCCGTTCCCTTTCCTTCTCCTTTCGTGGTGAAGAAAGGGGTGAAGATCTTCTTGAGCAATTTCTGCTCAATACCCCCACCGGTATCAGAGAAACGTACCCGAACGTGTGACGGAGTTGTTTCAGTCGCAATTGTTATTGTACCACCCTGAGGCATCGCATCCTTCGCGTTGATCAGCAGGTTCAGGAAGACCTGCTGCAGGTACGTGGCATTCCCACTGATCGATCGGAGGCCCTCGTTTAACGACACCTTGATTTCAATACCGCCGGTGTAGTATTCGTGCTGCACCATGGCAACAATATCCTCAACAGCCTTGTTTACGTCGACCGGTTCAAAGGTAAGCTCTCCTGAAGTGGCTCTGGCAAAATTCATCAGCCGCCTGATGATCTCGGAAAGCCTCTTCACCTGCGTGGCCACCATGTCACTCCAGTTCGGCAACGACCGGCCGCTCTGCATAAGCTCCACACTCATCATGAGCACCTGCACAGGATTCTTGATCTCGTGGACAATGTTCGCAGAGAGCTCACCAATAGCGGCGAGCTTCGCAGCCTGTATCATCTGCGCCTGCGACGCCTTCAATTCCTCGTTCATAGAGGCCAGTTGCTCGTAGGTTCGCCAGTTCTCGACTCCCGCTGCAGCCTGGTTAGCGAGCACCGTGAGCAGCTGGATATCCTGGTTCGAGAATTCCTGCTGCGGCTTTTGGGTATAGATAACGTACATCCCGATTGCCTCGTTGCGGATCACGAGAGGAACGATGACGAAGTTCCTCGCCGAGCCGTTTTCTCCCAAATGTTTGAGATCAGGAATGATCACCGTCTTCTTTTCCGAAAGAACCCAATCCATGATGCCTGCTTCCAGGTGACCCTCCACCTCCTCCTGCAGACGCTCAGAGCAGGAAGGCGACAGCGGTAGAAAGCGATCCTGCCGTCGATCCAGAAGAAAGATGTTGGACTCGAAAACCGGAATAACATCTTGCGTCAGCCGGACCAGAGTGCTCAGGATAAGCTCTTTGTCAAGAGCCGTGCTGATAGTATTCGATAATTGTTGCATAACAACGAGCTCGTCGATCGAGCTCCGCATTTCCAGTGTGTTCTCGTTGCATTGCACATTATCCTGGCGCAGAACCTCAATGGTCGTTTCGAGAGCCTTGATATAGCTTTCGCGGCTTTCGATGAACCGCTCGAATTGAGGCTGGGCATCATTCACCACATCCACTCTCTTCTTCTTTACGTTCTTCGGTGTCTTCATTGTCTCACTCGCTGCGGTCACGTCGGATACACCGACATCGTGACCGATTCGATGTCACTCGCAATGATCTCCTTGTAATTGGCGATGTACTCCTCAAGTGTCACAGGATCGGCCAGACGCAATCGGGCGAGCGCCTCCTCGTTGAACTCTATTCCGCTATCAAACTCAACCGGTTTTCCATTGAGCTTCCCCACGATCACGTCTGCACAATGAATAAGTGCCACGAGATCTGGATTGAGTGTCGCACTGCCTGGAGTATGATGCAGAGAGAGCGATTCGATAAGATGATCGGGCAGGTTCCAGCGGGCAGCCAGCCACCCCCCAACCTCTGCGTGCGTTACACCGAGTACACTTTCCTCAGCCTCAAGGAATGAGAGGTTTGTCTCCCGGACAATGTCAACGATTCGCTTGAACTCATTATTGAAGTAACGATGAAGGATGGAGATGCCCATGTCGTGAAGAAGCCCGCCGACAAACACCTCGCCGCTCACGCGATATCCCAGGTCTCGCGCCAACCTGCGAGCGACGACCCCCGTTGCAACAGCATGATCCCAGAATGCCCGTGCATCGAGGTAGGAGTCTGATTTCTTCTGAAGCGAGCTCACCAGCGAAATGCTGATGATGATTTCTTTCAAGGCGTCAAAACCCAGGACGATAATTGCAAAGTCAATGGTCGATATCTTTTTGGGGAACCCATAAAAGGGCGAATTGGCAATCTTCAACACTTTCGCCGTCAACGCCTGATCGGTCGAGATCACCTTTCCCAACTTCGAGGCACTCGTCTTGGGATTATCCACGAGTTCAACAACTTCCATCGCAATCATCGGAAGGGCGGGAAGTTGTATGATCGACTGGATTTTCTCTTTTATCTCTTGCGGCGATCTCATGATGTGCAGGTCTCCACTCAATACCCTATTTTCAATGCTTCTTGAAGTTGTGCCAGGGCCCCCGAGATGTAGGTACCTGCCGCCGACGCAGGCACCTCCAGTAGTTGTCCGATTTCTTCCACTGACAATCCTTCGTAGTAGTGCAGCGCAATCATGATGCGCTGTTCTTCGAGCAGCCCATCAAGCGTGGCAAAGAGCTTGTCTTTCGACTTCTTCACTTCCTCATCCAGACGCGGAGCGTGCCGGATCTCCGCATTGATGAGCCCATCGAACGAAGCTATCAACTGTTCCGTTGTAGTGATCTCGTGCACGCCGAGTGTTGCAATCGCTTCGCGGTCACAAAAATCCGCCCGTTCAAATGTCGCAGTTCCGACACGCAGGTGATGACAGAGAAATTCGGCAAGGTGCACTATGCCGGTAAGAGAATTGTTTGTTGTCGCCAGCCGGGGGAGGTGATGAAATCGGATCGCCTCCACGATATCGAGCGCCAAGCCCCACTCCTCGGCCTTGTCGGCACCAATATGAGCATGTGCAAATCGATGTGCCCCCTCAAGCATCGGCCTAGGCATGACGATCGCACCGGAAAGCGCTGATCCAGCTCCTTTCCCCTGATCCGGACCGCTCGTGAACATGACCCCTACATCATGAAGAAGACCGGCAAGATAGGCATCGTCAGGACTACATCTGCCAGACTGTGATGCCAGGATCCGAGCGGCGATGGCACAGCCAATCGAGTGTTCCCACATATCCTGATGGCGGACGGCAGTATATGTCATCTGCCTTCCCGTACTTGAAACGAGAACGCTCCGTGACGTTGCCTTAAGTGCATCGAGGCCGAGAACGACCACTGCGGAATTCAGATTCTTCACCCTGCCCGGAAGCCCATATGTTGAGACGTTTGCCTTTCGCAGCACGCTCTCGGCCAATGCATGATGTGTCGCTACCGCAGCGGCGAGACGCGCTACTGTGGTTTTCGGCTCGTTAACCAGTCGCACAACTTCTCTAACGGCCACCGGAAGCCTAGCTTCCGTGTTGTGCCGCTCCCTGTTCCACTGATAGTCCGGTTCGCTCATGGCGCAATTCCTCTCCTCACCTCACGGGATCCCCGAGATGAGCTCGGAGCTTCTTCATGACGGCGGAATGCTTCTGACATACTCGCGACTCCGATAGCCGCATTATCTTTCCAATCTCTTTGAATGTCAACTCCTCGTAATAATAGAGTGTGATGATCAGCCGTTCGTCCTCCGGCAACTTTTCCACGACCCGAATGAGCATCGCCTTCAGTTGGTCCATCCCCACAACCTCCGACAGGTCAGGTGACCCCTCAGTCGAGAGGCTTTCGACTGAGGTTATCGCTCCGTTCATTTTGCCCCCCAAGAATTCATCTGTGTACTCCGAGATGCGAGCACTACCGCCACCAATGTGGGGCGTGAGAGTGTCTGTTGCGCACGCATCTTGATCTGTTCGCATTTTCCTTCTTACCGATCGAGGTACCCAATCGAGTTTCCTCAGCTCGTCCTGGATTGATCCACGAATCCGTGTCACAGCATACGTTTCAAACTTCACCCCACGGGCAGGATCAAACCGGTCGATTGCATCGAGCAGCCCAATCATGCCAAGCTGCACAAGATCGTTTGACTCCAACATCCTCGACCCGCCTGCCGGAGGAACAGCAGACTTCGCTACAACGTACTTCACGAGATTGAGGTACTGCATAGCAAGTTCCTGTCGGAGCTCAGGGGTCCTCCGTTGCGCATACTCTTGCCACATTTCCTGCGGTGCGCGGTCCATCGCTATTATCTGTCAATAATGATCTTCAGCATCCAGTCCACCTTCCAAGGACAAGGTTCAACGCGCCGGCGCAGCTTGCTCCGGCCGCTTAGCGGCTTCCTTCGGTTTCGCCTTCCTCTCTGCCTCAGCCCCCTGGTTTGGCTCCGCAATCGACTTCGATGTGAGGACCGAACCTGCAACCAATGCAAACGCAACAGTCAGCACAACGCCAACAAAAACGATGAATGACCGGGAGACTGTCTCAATCAGTGGTAAATTCTGAACGCCAAAGAATACCGCTGTCACACAAAACGCCAGAACTCCAATTTGAAAGATGATCTTGTTCGGGGCCATGGGAATTCTTCGCTCCTTCTAAACTGATTGATCCAGAAAACGTTGTGCAATTGCCTTTACCGTCAACGATGCACTCGACGTCGGGAATTCCTCGAAAACAGCTTTCTGATGCGTTGTGGACTTTGCAACGTGCTGATCGTACGGTATCGAGCCGAGATACGTGAACGAGGTCTTCAGGAATCGGTTCACTGCCACAACCAGCTTTGCCGCGGCGTCATCACCTTCAGCAGGTTTCCGAACAGCATTCATCACCACCTTGATGGACACATCTGGCTTCGTCAGATGGATTACCTTGATCATGGCATAGGCATCCATCACTGCGGTCGGTTCCGGCGTCGTCACAACCACTGTTTCGTCGGAGTGAACAGCATAGCCGACAATTTCCTGGGACAACCCGGCTGATGTATCGATGACAATGTAGTCCGACCGTTCTTCCAGTTGCTTCAGGTCAGCAACGAGCGCGCGCTGCGTCTCTGGATTCATGTGAGGATACTCAAGATCCCCAGAGCTACCGGGTAAAAGTCTGAGATGGGGTGCAGCAGACACCAGCACATCCTCTATGTCTCGTTCACCTCTGAGCACATGTGCAAGCTGAAATTGTGGTGCGAGCCCCAGCAGGAAATCCAGGTTGCCAAGGTTGGTATCCCCATCTACAAGGAGAACTTTCTTGCCGAACGCGCACAAGGCAAGCGAGAGATTGAGGGCGATCGTACTCTTGCCCACTCCGCCTTTTCCACTGGTAATGGTGATGACGTGAGGATACACATGCGGACGCGTTGCAAAGCTTC
>DPLS01000062.1:0-1682 GCA_003541875.1 Bacteroidota bacterium
GTGTCACCATTGAGAGTAAGGGTATTCGAGGCGATCGACAACGCTCCATCTACAAGCATGAGAGAACCGTTCACTGCAACGCCGCCGCTGAGAGTAACTCCGTTGCTGTTGATGATACTGAGCGCGTTGACAGTCGCCGGGAAGCCATTGCCCATAACTTGTGCTGCGGTTCCATGCAAAGTGTAGTTTGCCCCCGCATCGAATGTCCTGCTCCCCGAGACGCGGATGTTCCCCAGAGTAGTTCCGGAGTTGATTCCGTCGACCGATCCGATGTCAAGGATGGCGCCAGAGGAAACCGTGACTGCGCCCGCACCGGATATCGCGTTCGCCCCGCAGGTGATTGTCCCATTAATCGTCAGTGATCTGCTTGAACCAATCGTAAGACCGTTCATGAGCGTCAACGAGGCAGCGGAATCGACGACCCAGTCTATTTGGTTGTCCACAAGCGTCCCGGCAGATTTGGTGAACGACTTGCCGGACCCTTTGAAGTTGATCGTCAGCGTGGAACTTGTGTTTACGTTCGGTTCAAAAGTCCCCCCCGTCTGATTGAAGGAGCCACCGAGATTAAGGGTGAAAGTATTTGGGTTTGATCCAGCATTTGAAATCTGCAGCAATCCGCTTACAATGTTCACATCGCCCTCAACGGTAAGCGTCAATGGAGCATTGCCAACGAATCTGAATCCACTTGTTGAATTGTTGTCAATCGTAAAGCTCCCTTGAATGGATGTAATATTACCGAGATTATTCCAGGCAGTAGCAGGGCTATAGGTGATCTTTAGATTACCCCAGGCACCACTTATGATTGGAATCGCAGTACTGGAACCCACCCACCCCCGGATCTCAACATTGCTGCTACCCGCGAAACTTTCAACACCCTGGAACACGGTAGAAGCTGGAACCCCGGTATTGTTGTGAATGTACGTACCCCCATTAGCGATTTGAAACATCGCAGTCGACGCAAGCGTGATTGCGTGATTTGCAGTCAACGTTCCGCCGCTTTCGATCTGGAGTGCCGAGCCACTGCCGGATATCGACCATGTGCTCGTCGTCGTCATACTATCACCACCCTGGACAACAAACGGTACTCCCGATGTAAAATTCGCGGGTGGACTTCCGGAGCCGCCCCGTTCAGAATTCCAACTACTCAGGATGTCGGGCGGAAGGTTGCCCTGAGAATAGTATGTCACTGAAAGTGTTGCCTGACTGTTTGTGGCGGGGAAGGTTGTCAAGTAGTTTTCTGTTCCCCCTGAACCATTGAATTCGTATACTGCAAAATGATATGTGGTGTTTGATGCAAGACCAGTCACCGCAATAGAATTGCCACTTCCTGAAAAAACAGCTTTGTTGCCGGAACCAAGGTCGGTCGCCAAAGCAAAATTGCTGTTTGCAGGATACGACTGTCCATCGGTCGGAGTGAACGAGACCGGACCTCCGGCCCTTGCTACGACTATCCTGTACGCTCCGTTTCCGTTTGTCCAGGTGACTCCCATCGAACCTGACATAACGGTGTTGAATCCTACGTTTGACGCCTGCAACGTCGGCTCGGCACTGGGTTGTGTTCCACCCTGGAAGATAAACTTGGCGAGGACCGGAAGATGGTCCGACGCGTTGTAAAGGGCGATCGCAACACTGTCGGGAACGGAGCCGTTCGGCAGGTGGCCTAAGCTATCATCGTAGTGCAG
>DPLS01000062.1:1999-10634 GCA_003541875.1 Bacteroidota bacterium
ACGGCCCTCGAATACAAGATCATGTCAAATCGATCATCCAATCCACCAGTACTCCCACCACCGGGCCCTTGAACGTTCTTCCGCGTTGACTGTGTATGATACGGTGCATAGCCAGCAGTATTCCATTGGCCTGGTAAATTGAGCGCATCAACAAAGTTGCCATCATCAGTCGGGTTGTCTTGAAGGAGCTTCTGATATGCCGGTTCAGTTGATCGGTAGATATTGTAGTCCCCACAAACAATGAAGTATTTCCCGTTTGGTAGCGCATTCGTCACTTTCCGCAAGCTGTCAACTTCAGCTGCACGATTCGTTTCATAGCCGGTGCTTGCCTTCAGATGCACCGAATAGACTCTGAACGTATCAGCGGCCGCTGCATTGTACAGTGAAAACTGGTTGATATCTCGAAGCAGAGTGTGTATAGGGATGTTGCTGACGAATGTGAACTTGGAGGACCTGAAATAGATCTCGTTATCTGAATCCGGGCCGTTGATAAAGTTGCCTTTTGAAAACTGGCCAGGAAAAACACTATTCAGAACATTATTGAAGAAATTGTCCACCATCGCCTGTGTTGTCATTTCCTGCACAACCAAAACGTCTGGCTTTACGTGGCGCAGAACTGTTCTGAAATATTGATCTCGTGCACCGGTACTGTAGTCGAGAAGATTCCACGTCATTACCCTGAGCGTGTCCTGGCCACGCGCAACAGACAACACAAGCAACAAGCATAGCAACGCAGCAGTTCTCTTCATTGGCCTTTCCTTATCGGATCTCTTCAAAAGATAGTGGATCGCGATGAGGAAAACAGCAAGTGCAGAGCATCAACGCGAGATATATTTGTTTCGAACAACGATAACCGGTTCTCGATCCAACAGTTCTTGGCCTCAACACGCACTTGGCATATTGAATCGTATCAGAACTTCGTCGCATCACGTTCATCTGAAGCCACCTTGTCCATCAAGTTGAAGCAGACACAATTACAAATCAAGAATTACGGTCTTATCGGTCCTAAAGACAAACGCCCTCGAGCACTTCACAAGGGCGTCTCTTGTGTACCTTAGGAACTTTTCACGCATCGAGGTAAGACCATCATCCAGCGAGACAACCAACGCTGTCCGCAATCACACGCGTGATTCGAAGCGCTAGTACGTCAGCCTTTTCATCTCCTTACAAACACATAAAGTTCAGCCCCAACTGGAACAACATCTCCATTCAGTAGGTTCCATTGCTTCAGTTTGTCTTTGGTGGTATTGTACAACTGCGCGATGGACTCCAGCGTTTCCCCAAATTTCACCTTGTGAATTGAAAGGACGCCTTCATCCTCTGCACCGTTTCCCCCCATCGCATCATTTGAATTCTGCGGGAGACTTTGCTGCAACTGTGAAGAGACCGGCCGTTCATACGTCACGTCTTCCCGGCTGGGGAAACCGCCTCCTGCCGTTGCTCTCTGCTCCGAGACATCGTTCGCCTGCGATCCCGCTTTGGGCTGTGACGAGTTATAAGCCCACGAGCTCATAAAGTTCGCCAAGTGTAGGAGGGGGCCGACTGTTGCGACGTCCACAGAATAGGTTCTTGGCGAGAACGGGGTCTTAACGATGTAGCTTTTGTTATTCACAGAAGCCTGATAGAAATCAAGCCTCTCTCTTCTCTGTCCCTGAATCTCCAAACTCAGTACTGGCTTTTCATTTGGCCGTATGTCCACATCACCAAGGCCCTCAGTTCGAAACTCCTGAAGTGACGCCACGGCTGGCTGCATGATCCCCGGCGGAACAGGATTCTGATCGAAAAGCCAAAGCCGGCCTTGCCGATGTAAGGTGAATGATTCATTTCGAATCTCGATGGAGATCGAAAGAATGAATGCTGAGTCAAGATGGAACGTTCTTCCATAGTCCGTCTCGCCGCCGATCACCTCCCGTGTCAACCCGCTTGCGAGGAACACCATATTGGAGTTGGTCGGACGTACATAGGAACGGGATGGAAGGGTTGACATCTTGCCAACTATGAGGGAAACTTCTTTCCCAAGATCCGTGGCGATGACAATCCGAGTTCCTGTCTCGCCAACTTCAAATAGATCCTGCTTCCGAGGGTTTGACGAGACCAGACCGAGCAAGCGAAAATCAGCGATGCCCGCAAGCAGGTGTGTGGTCACAGAGTTGGCCGCCACCAACCTGTCACCCTGCTCAAGTCTCCACAAGCCACGCTTTCGCTCAAAAGTGATGGGTCCCGCTTCCTTCTGGATTGTGATTTTCAGGACCTGGGACGTGTCAATCGGAAGCTCCCAGTCAGGCAAGACATAGCTGACGACATCAGCCTTCCGTGATTGCACGAAGAAAAGGAGCACGGCCAAAAAGAGAATGGTCAGCACCAACAGAACGAGTGATCGACGTTTCATGGATGCCTTTCAGTCAAGTACGTTCCCCAATCGCCGGCGACGAGAAGCCTTCATGGCCATTCGAGCAAGACCGGCGATGATTATGAGCACAGGCGGGATGGCAAACGCAAGGCATTTCAACCCGATTCTTGCTTCGTCGCTCATCTGTGCGAGTGGAGGCTGAGCAACTTCACGGGCGTGGATTGAACCCAACCCTTCCTCATCGACAAGCCAATCTACAAGACTCACCGCGAACATCGTGTTATGGTAACCGTTCCCAGATCCATCAAGAACAAAATCACCGTCACCAACGACGACGATCTTGGTCCGAATGCTCTTCGCACGCCATGGTGCGGACAAGGCACCGGCAGAGGGCGAGCCACTCTGTCCTTGCCAGTAGCTGAACGCACTCTTGAACGACCCTTCAAAGGTCGCCGCCAACGGTATGCGCTCCTCCCCAAAAAACGCACGGCCGTCCAGGTGAGCAGGATTGATATCTACACTGTCGCCGGTGAGCCGTCCCGACAAGGATGAAGAACGAGCAAGTACGGTTGTAGCTATTCCCCTAGCGCTTGCAAGACGGACGTCAATTGAACTGGCATACGGCAATACAACAGGGAAACGATTTGCCAGCATCACGGTGCTCCCGTCGAAGTCGGCGACCACCGGGAGAAAGGGATTCGGACCTTGCTGAGTTTGCCCCTGAGTTCCACCGACCATATCCACGTCAGCGCCCGCACACTGCTTGTCAAGCACAAGATCGATGTCGACACACCATCCATAGCTGTCGAACATGTTGTCGAGATTGAGAGATAATTTATTGGCAACCCGCTTCTGAACGTTTGGATTCATTCCGTCAACGAGGAATGCAACTCTTCCGCCATTCATGATATACTGGTCCAGAATGAGATTCTCGTCTTGGGAGAATGGAAGTTTTGGTCCAATAATCAGCAGAGCGTCGACATTACTCAAAGGTGTATTGAAATCCGACAGCGAAATACTCGATACTCGGAAGTGTCTTCCCAAACCATCCAGGAATGACTTCATGACCTCAGGCCTGGGACAACCATGTCCCGCCAGAAGGCCAATGGTTGGTACGTTCGGCGCTCTCAAACGCCTCATGGTACTTGTCAACTCATACTCCAACCGACCAATAGAGGAAATAATCGGCAGGGACTCAAAACGATCGGCATAGGAAAGCGCAAGCCCAGCGTAAGCTCTCACGGTCTGGAATCTGTCGTTCTTCACTGCCTTGAGAAAAATCGGCATGATTCCAGCGGCTGCCGCCTCTTGCGCCATTATCGTTGAATCCGAAGTGGAAACAAATCCATATTGAAAATTGCCCCGGGAGTAGGCATGATACTCTTCAAGCAGGTCCTGTATGTCGCGGTGGTAATCATGGTATGGGGGAGGGAGTTCCGGCGTAAGATATACTCTGACAAGGAGGTCATCATCCAGACCCAGGAGCATGTTCTTGGTTTCTTGCGAAAGAGTATAGAGGTTGCCTTCGGTAAGGTCAACTCGAACGAACATCATCATGGACACAAGGTTCGCCAATAGGAGTACCGTCCCCACAAGCACAAGGCGCAAGGCCTGACCGCGAAGGAGGATCTGTCTCAAATCTCTGAAGCTCTGCCCGTACTCACGCCTGGAAGCCACGGCTGCCAGTAAGAGAAAGAAGACGATCATTGAGATACTATACACTACATCCCGTGAATCGACTATCCCGCGTCCAAGACTTGAGAAGTGATACCCCGCGCTCAGGTATTCTACAGATAGAACCAGCCCAGGGGGAACAAACGGAAGTATACGATCGAGGTAGAACAGACAGGATATGACAATACTTCCTACGATGAGTGCGATAACCTGGTTGTTGCTTAGAGCCGATGCAAACAGCCCGATCGCAACAAACGTTCCGCCAAGGAGGAACAGACCACAGAATCCGCCCACCACAGGTCCCCAGTCAAGTCTTCCAATGGAAGAAAGAATAATTGCATAGGTCGCAGTTGGCAAAATAGTGAAGACAACCAGGACCCAGGATGCCAAGAACTTCCCAAGAACGATATCTCCTATTCGAATGGGTCGTGTTCCCAGCAGCTCAAACGTGCCTTGCCGTTTCTCTCCTGAAATCAGCCGCATCGTTACAGCGGGCACGAAGACCAACATCAGAATTGGTGCCACCTCAAACAGAAGTCGGAGTGAAGCAACATTTTCAAGAAAGATATTGCCAACTACGTAGGTTCCACAGAGCACAAGAAACAGCACGATGAACACGTAAGCAGTGGCCGAATCAAAATATGACCGCAGTTCCTTCTGCGTGATGATCCAGATGTTGTTCATGACAGATCCGTCGACGTAAGCTGATGAAAGATGTCCTCAATTTTCACGCTGCGACGCTGGACATCCACAAGGGTCCAACTGTTTGAAACACACATAGCAAACAACTCTTTCACGACATCGCTTCCTTGTACAGCGTCTACGTAGAAGCTTCTTCTTCGCTCGTCGTGCCAACCCGGCTCAATGCTGGTTACGTCTTTGAAGATGCGTACATTTTGAAGGATGTTTCTCATAGCTTCCGGGCTTGTTGATGCGTCTGGTGGTTCAATGGTGACAAAGTACTGCATTCCGCGCTGGAACTCCTGCTGCAAGGTGCCAATCGCCGCATCAGATAATGTCCTTCCTTTGTTCATGATGACCACGCGGCTGCAGATCGCCTGAACTTCGGCGAGGTTATGCGAACAATAGATCACCGTTTTCTCCCTGCCGAGTTCGTTGATGAACCTGCGGAATTCGATTATCTGGTTAGGATCGAGCCCTGTCGTGGGTTCATCGAAAATGAGGATCTTGGGGTTGTGAACCAGAGTCTGGGCGAGACCTACACGTTTTCGGTATCCCCGCGAGAGCTTCCCTATGTTCATGTGCCTGCCCGGCCAAAGATCAAAGAGATCCACAATCTCCTTTACCCGCCTGTTCCTGTCGCCCTTGGGCACCCCCTGCAAACCAGCGATGAACACAAGGTGTTCCACTACAGTCATATCGTGATATAGAGGATTGTCTTCCGGCAGATATCCGATCTGACGTCGAACGTCGATGGAGTCTCGCGAGCACGTCGCTCCATTCACCTCGATTACGCCGGAGGAGGGAGTAAGGAATCCACTGATGAGACGAACAGTGGTCGTCTTTCCTGCACCATTCGGCCCAAGCAATCCAGTTACTTCTCCTGGATGCACGGCGAACGAAACGTTGTTGACAGCGACTACTTTGCCGAAGCGTTTTGAGACATTTCGCAGAATGATGGACATCGTCGAATTCCTATTTTACGCGAACGAATTCAATACGTCGGTTCAGTTGTCTTCCTGCACTGGTCGCGTTCGATGCGCGGGGGCGGACCGAGGCAAACGCCCTGCACCCAATCCGGCTTGCTGTAACTCCCTTCCGGACCAGGTACGCTTTCACGGCTTCAGCGCGATCCTTGGATAGCCTGAGATTCACCGACGGCGAGCCGATATTATCAGTGTGACCATATATTTCAACTTCGATACCAGGATTCTGTTCAAGAGTATTGAAAGCCATTTCCAATATCCCTTCCGACTGCGACGTAATCGTTGCACTTCCAGACCTGAAGACCACTCCTTCCAGGACGAAGGGCTTGTTAAGCTCTATCGTCAGTTCTTCCTTCTTTGCCCTGGTGATGTCATCGCTGGGATCCACTGGATTGGTTCCACTCAGCACTTCTATGCCATCTGTGACATTCCCGCCGTCAGTGTCAGATCTGAGGGGATCGGTGCGATATTTTAGAACCTCATCGCCATCATTCAGCCCATCACCGTCAGTATCGACTCGGAGTGGATCGGTATGGCAAGTGAGGACCTCACTGCCATCATTCAAGCCATCACCGTCAGTATCAACCCGGAGCGGATCGCTATGATAGTTCAGAACTTCATCGCCATCGCTCAGGCCATCATCGTCATCATCACGCCGGAGCGGGTCGGTGTGGTATTTTAGAACCTCATCGCCATCACTCAAGCCATCACCGTCAGTGTCAAATTTGAGCGGGTCCGTGTGATCCCTTCGCTCTTCGTCACCGTCGAGAAGTCCGTCGGCATCAGTGTCGGGTTTTGTCGGATCAGTATGGTATTTGCGAACCTCCTCACCGTCTCGAAGCCCATCACCGTCGGTATCAGGATTCAAAGGATCGGTGCGAAGGAGGTTCTCCTCCTCCGCTTCCAGCCCATCTCGATCAGGATCCTCATCCCCGGCAAACACGATGCTGATGCCCGCTTCAATCGTCCAGAAGCCATCACTTATTCCCGTCTTAAGTGCATCAAGTCCATCTGTGAAAGTGAAGTTATATCCACCATTCAGCTCCAGCGCTGTCACCTTAGTGAGTACAATGCTTGCGCCGAGACCAACGGGCACATAACCTGTCCATCCTGTGTTCGGGGCGGTAGGGGTAGCTTGAACCGGTCGTTTCTGAACATTGTAATTCGTTGCTCCGAATCCCGCAAAGAGGTATGGTGCGCGGGACGAGGTGGCCTGAGGAACAAACACCATCCTGTAATCGAGAGGAATGAGTTGCGTTCTGTAAGACTCCCCACTAATCACCCCATAGCCAATAGCCATTTCGCCATAGAAATCCCCGAAAAGTGAATGACGAACGAATGCTCGACCCAGATAACCTGCGTCCTGGGGCAGACTCGTATTCCCGATCATACTGCCGAGACGCACGCCAGCCACTGGCAACTTCGCTTTGAGTTGGGCAAACGAGTGAGTTGAGAAAAGCACCAAGGTGGATACTACAAGGAATAACGACACTCCGCACACCTTGGCCAATCTTTCACACACATTTGCTCTCGAGGTATTCACCGTCGCCACCATTTTTTTCCAGTGCCTCTAACTATCAGTGTTTACGCTGAAGAATTGTGGAACGTCACCAGGGGATAGCAACGGGACGCACAAACATGATTTTTGGGCAATAACCAATCTCGGAAGAGAGGAAGTCCTTTGGGGAGGTAGTTGAAGATGATAAAAAGTCAGCAAAGAATCAAGTGGAAGCGAGTCGCCTAAGAACCAAACTGAGGGCGTATAAGAGTTGCGTGCTTTAACGCAAGGTCAACGACCTAGCTATGTGAGCCCCATCCGTTGAGTTCCGCCGATTTCCCCGTTTGTTGCTCAGAACAAGATAGAGAACCGAGAAATGGGTACTGCACCAGCTGGGATCGTTCGGAACGTCCATCATTTGATGAACATCAGTTTGCGCACGTCTTCGAATCCCGATCCGGAGAATCGATAGAAGTAAATTCCGGACGGAAGCCCTTCCATCGAAAACACTGATTCAAACTCACCAGCAGCCAGTACATCATCGATCACTGTTTTCACTCCCTCTCCCAGAACGTTGTACACTTTCAACGTAACATGGCCTTCTTCTGGAACAACGTATCGTACCAGTGTTGAGGGATTGCACGGATTGGGAAAGTTCTGGCTAAGATGCGCCTCCTTCTTTTCTTCTATCAAGAGATCGACAGAAGCAGGCGAACCGATGATAATGTTTGCCGCAGTGCCCTGTCCATCTGCTAACACCGATTGCACATCTTTAAGGACAAGTGCACCTGAGCCCTTGGACCGGCCACTGACATTGATGGAAAAAAGCCCACTGTAAGTTGCCTCGGCGAGGCCGCGCAGGTTCCGGGACCAAAGCACAGCCCGCAGGGTATCCCCTCCACGACTAATCGAGTAATCAAACCCCCATATCAAAGGATCTCTGACGGTCTCTCCCCGCTCGATATTATTGAACCGAACCGCGTCCGACGTACTAACGATCATGAATTGCAGTCCTGCCAACCCAACGGATCCTCGGAACGTCAGAGCCAGAGGGACTTTCCCTCCACTTACACTAATACTCTGGCTGCCAAATCCAAAGGCAAGTGAACCATTGGCATGCATATCACTAACTGACAAATAGGAGATACACATTGCGGCCAACAACACCCGGCAGAATGCCCGAAAGACGAAAGACCTGATAGCATTTGAACGTTGCATTTCCCGCCCCGTGAAATAGGTGTATACCAATAGACTCCGGGGAGTGAAAACTGCAACGCGTGTGCCAGCGGATTGCCAGATCGTATCGGTGGGAGTCGGTCAACAGATGGGAAGAAAACTGGAAGGATTGTTAAGAAAGACGGCAGAGACAATGCCAGTTCATCTCACGTCATCTTCGTGGGTCACTTGATGGTAAGATCTTAGGGCCAGATTGTAGAATCTTCAATG
>DPLS01000040.1 GCA_003541875.1 Bacteroidota bacterium
AAACACAACCCTTAATCTATATCGGTCGGTGATCGTAAATGGTTCATCCGCGACCACCTTGACCTCTGGTGACATAACTATGACTCCAAAGTGTGTGTCAGGTGATGCTTCTTCCGGGGTGGTGGGAGGCCACGATGAAAGGGGCACTGGCATCCATCACCCTACAAAATAGCTGTATTGAGCAACAAAAGAGAATGGTCTATCCCGATGTCTCTTCGATACAAAGAAAGTCAGGATAGACCAACCCTTTGAAAACCGCCTCCAAAAAGGAAAGCGCGCAACCTCTTAGTCCATTATCTTCCTGAGGAACGCTGGCTTTTCTGGATCAGCCTTGTCGATCTTCTCGCGGCCAAAGCCCTCGTCACCTCGATACGGATTGATCGTAATGTCAACGCCGCGACGAATGTACGCTGGCTCGTCGAGCTTTTGAAGCTCGGCTGCACCCGTCGGCACACGATCGATCAGGCGCACCGGTTTCCCTGTCCGCGCCGTCAGAGTTTGGGCGCTGCCACGACGATTGAATCCCGTTGCAATGACTGTTACCATGATGTCATCCGTCATGCTCTCGTCGACAACTGCGCCAAGGATGACATTTGCATCCTCACCCGCGGCTTCGTGGATGATCTCCGTTGCCTCATCAACTTCAACCAACGACATGGACGGCCCGCCTGTGATATTCACGAGCACGCCTTGCGCGCCAGAAATCGAAACGTCGTCGAGCAGTGGACTGGAGATTGCTGCGTGCGCCGCTTCGACCGCGCGATTCTCGCCACTGGCAACTCCGGAGCCCATAACGGCGTCGCCCATCTCTTTCATCACGGTTCGCACGTCCGCGAAATCCACGTTGATGAGACCGGGAACAGTAATCAACTCCGAGATACCGCGCGTCGCCCCATACAACACCTGGTTTGCAATCTCAAACGCCTCGGTGAGCGGTGTTGTGCGTTCAACGATATTGAGGAGTTTCTGGTTCGGGATGACGATAAGTGTATCTACCTGCTTCTTCATCTCCTCAATGCCCATGTCGGCCTGGGCCATGCGCTTCTTTCCTTCGCACTGGAATGGCCTGGTGATAATACCCACCACGAGCGCGCCGACACTCTTTGCGATATTGGCAACAAGCGGGCCGCCGCCTGTCCCGGTGCCACCGCCCATCCCCGCTGTCACGAAGACCATATCGCTCCCTGCAAGAGCGCGTGCAATTTCATCGCGGTCTTCTTCCACCGCACGATGTCCAATGATGGGATCAGCACCTGCACCGAGGCCGCGTGTAAGGTTCTTGCCAATCTGAATCTTGTTGGGTGCATCGTTGCGGTCAAGCGCCTGTGTGTCGGTGTTGATGGCAAAGAAGTCAACACCATGCAATCCGCGCGTGATCATACTGTTAACAGCGTTACCGCCGCCGCCGCCAACGCCAACTACACGAATCTTCGCTCCACGATCGAGGCCATGGTCGAGTTCGATCATTGATTATATCTCCTTATAGTGGTGGGATGGGATGAAGGTACATTCTCTGTTTTCATTTTTGGTAGTATCACAATTGGTCAAACCACTCTTTCATTTTCCGGGCCATGATGCTTACCGATCGTTCTTTGCCCGTCGCAGCCTGCGGCATTGGTGCCCTGCCGAAATTTTTGAGTCCATGAATCACAAGGCCGACAGCCGTGGAGTAGGCCGGGTTCTCAATTTCGCGCACGAGACCACCCGAGAAACCGGTGGGAATACCGATCTTCACCGGCATGCCGAGAACTTCCCGCGCAAGATCGGCGGTGCCCTTGATGAGCGCTCCGCCGCCCGTCAGGACAACACCGCCCGAGAGGTGTTTGGAATACCCCGATCGTTTGATTTCGAGTGCGGCGATCTCGAAGATTTCTTCCATGCGCGGCTGAATGATTGTCGCAAGCAGCCGCGAATCAATCTCTATTGGCGCCCGACCACCGACACCGGGCAGGACGATGGTCTCATTGTTCACAACTCCAGAGACGAATGCGTGGCCATGCTCTTTCTTCAACTTCTCGGCTTGATCATTGAGGATGCCGAGTCCTTTTCGGATGTCATCCGTCACTTTCTTGCCGGCAATGCCAATTACCGCGGTATGCCTGATCGTCCGCTCCTCAAATACGGCAAGGTCTGTGGTGCCGCCGCCAACATCCAGCAGTGCAATGCCAACCTCCTTCTCCTCGTCGTCAAGGACGGCGTAGCTTGATGCAAGCGGCTCAAGTACCATGTCGCTCACCTCGAGTCCGGCCCGTTGAACACACTTGTAGATGTTTTGTGCCGCGCTGACGAGCCCTGTAATGATGTGGACGTTCGCTTCCATGCGGATCCCAGACATGCCAAGGGGATCATACACACCGTCCTGCCCGTCGATTATGAACTCCTGGGGGATCACATGAATGATTTTCCTGTCAGTCGGCAATGCAACTCGTTTCGTATCCTCAACGAGGCGATCGATGTCAGCCTGGGTGATTTCATGCTCGGGGCCGCTGATGCTGATGACGCCCCGGCTCTGGAAACTCTGAATGTGGTCACCCGCGATCCCCACAATGACAGACTTGATGGCAACCCCCGACTGTGATTGCGCTTCCGCCACGGCTGTGGTTACCGACCTGATTGTCTTATCGATATGTGTAACCACGCCACGCATCATGCCTTCGGATTGGCTTCGGCCAAGACCGAGAATGTTGATTCTGCCGTTCTCATCCATGCCCGCTACAACAGCACAGACTTTGGTGGTACCGATATCGAGACCAACAATGATGTTTTCCATAAGCAAATCCTCAGTGGTTAGTGTAGAACGACAGTCAAGATATATTTCAACTTCTAATTCCTTTCGGCGGCTGTTCTGCAGAATTCTTGGTCGCCCGGGTCTCTTCGTTATCGTCGTTCCATCGAACAACAACCTGATCCTCGAAGCGAAGGTCAACATACGCCAGCTCGTGAGCTCCGTGATGCGGCACCACATCCTTCCAGAAACCGTCGAACTTCACAAGCTTCATCGCCGCATCACCACGGCCAAAAATCACCGGTACACCACATTCTGCAGTATATAGAACAATATCTCTGCCCGCTTCAAGGTGGACCTCAGAGATTCGACGATACAGTTCGTCGCTCAGTTCACGGGCGGCAGCGAGGATCTCGAGCGCTTCCTTCACATCGCGGCTCACAAACTGCTTGCCCGAAACAAACTCTGCATTTTGAAACGCTCCCGTCAACACAGGAAGGTCAAAGGTGTTCTCCGAATGCGCCGGAGGAAGCACGAAACCGTCGGCGTCAAGATACTTAATGTTGTCAAGAACAATAGCAGCGATGGGGATGCGTTCCTGAACGGTAATTGAGATTCTGTTTGGCGCTTCTCTGTTCACCTCAACCGATTTAACGAATGAATTCTGCCTGATTCGTCGTTGCGCTGCCAGAAGATCAACGTCGTACAGCCTCTGCTCTTTGTTGATACTCGCAAGAGCCAGAATTTCTTTCTCGGGAACAATCACAGTCCCCTTCACCCGTACGTCTGCAACCCTGAGGTCTGACTTCCACAGGTTTGCCCACACCGCAACGGCCACGATGGCCACTACCAGGCCAAACGTCAGAAGTGGACCACCAAAGGAGCGCCTGTGTCCGCTGTTGGGCTGCTCATCCATTTCTTACTTCGTACCCTTCAGTTTCTTGACAAAATCCTCCCCGAACCTCCAGATATCGCCGGCTCCCATTGTGATGATGATGTCGCCCGGTTGTTTCACCTTCAACAGAAAATCCGGAACGCTCTTTTTGTCGGGAACATAGTGAACGCTCTTATGTCCGAAAGACTTTGCTGCATTGGCAATCAACTCGCCGGTAATTCCCTGGATCGGTTCTTCGCGGGCAGGATAAACGTCGGTCACAATCAGTACGTCTGCATTGAAGAATGCTCGACCGAACTCCTCGTAGAAATCGCGTGTGCGAGAATACAGGTGCGGCTGAAATACGCACACTACCCGCCTGCGCCAACCCGACTTCGTCCCGGCAAGGGTTGCTTTGATTTCTGTTGGGTGATGGGCGTAATCATCCACCACCGAGATTCCGTCCACTTCAGCCTTGACCTCCCAGCGGCGGAAGACTCCTGTGAACTTCTCAATGCCGGTTTTGATCTTGTCGAACGAAACTTTCAACTCCAACCCGACGGCGATCGCCGCCAGGGCATTTTGAACGTTGTGTCTGCCGGGAATCTGTATCTCCACCTCTCCAAGCTCTTTGTTGTAATGGAGAACCGTGAACCTCGTTTTGTTCTGCCTGTGGACAATATCGATTGCCTGTAGATCGGCCTGCCCATTCAATCCGTAGGTAATAATCTTCTTCTTGATCTTCGGCATGATGTCCTGCAGTGCCGGCTCGTCGAGACAGAGCACAACCGACCCATAGAATGGAACCTTGCTCGCGAACTGTACAAACGCACCCTTGATATCATCCAGGTCGCGATACGTATCGAGATGGTCTGTCTCCAGTGTGGTTAACACAGCAATTGTTGGCGTAATGGAGAGGAACGAGCGATCAAACTCGTCTGCTTCCACAACGATGAACTCGCCTTTGCCAAGCCGCGCATTCGAGCCAGCAAGACCTCTCAGTCTTCCACCGACGATCACGGTTGGATCAACCCCCCCTTCCATCAACACGAGGCTCACCATTGAGGTGGTCGTTGTCTTTCCGTGTGTGCCGGCGATACCGACCCCATATCTGAGACGCATGACTTCGGCAAGCATCTCGGCACGCCGGATACAGGGAATTTTTCGCTTCTGCGCCTCACCGATCTCCGGATTGTCGGGATCTACCGCCGAGGAGTACACGAGCACGTCAACATCGGGCTCAACATTCTTTGCGTTGTGGCCAACATAGACCTTTGCCCCAAGAGATTGCACTCGTTCGGTGTTCTCGCTCGCCGCCTTGTCCGATCCGGTAATCTTGAATCCCTGGTCAATCAGTATCTCGGCAATGCCGCTCATTCCAATACCGCCGATACCGACAAAATGAAGTTTCTTAATTGATGAAAACATGAATCGATTTCTGTCCTTTTTCGCGCGTGGACTTCTGTTTATCTGTCTGTTACCCTTGGCCGCTGCCACCGCCCATGCTTGCGCTTGGGGATGTGTTCCGCAATGCGATGCATCTCGGCGACAAGTTCCTTCTCACGTTCATATCGACCCACTCGAATTCGAACGATGCGTCGACGCCCCTTCATCCTGAACATGATCACCTGAAATCTGCCGCTCGTCTGCACGCCGGCTTCACGACCAATGTGAATCCACTCCAAGTCGCTCGCGGAGATTCGCCGTTCACGCCAACGGTTCTTGAATATGATCATGTCATCAACTATGATGAGCCGCCGATTCCTGATATAGTTGAGGAGCAGAGCGACAAGAGACATCAGCACAAAGAACACGATTACGTACGTCAGTGGATCATTCAGCACATACTCGAATTTCTTCTCAACAAAATTTCCTCGGATACCACCATACAGGATGAGTGTGA
>DPLS01000012.1 GCA_003541875.1 Bacteroidota bacterium
ACATTTCCGTTCTTGAGCCCGAGTCTCTGAAAGAGACTGTTCTCGCGCGCCACCTGAGGAATCTCTCTCCGGATCTTATCGTTGCTGTTGCATTTCGGATTCTGCCACGAGACATCTTCACCATTCCCAGGCTCGGATCATTCAATCTCCATGCATCACTCCTGCCGAAGTATCGAGGAGCTGCGCCAATCAACTGGTCGATCATAAATGGCGAGAAGGAAACGGGAGTGACAACATTCTTCTTGCAAGAGAAGGTCGATACCGGAAATGTGCTGCTTCAGGCGAGAGTTCCCATTACCGATGACGACAATGCCGGTACTATCCATGACAAGCTTGCTGATATTGGTGCTGAAATCGTCCTTCATACCGTTCGACTGATTGAACAGGGCAAAGCAACTCCGCGTTCTCAGGACGAATCCCTCGCTTCACCAGCTCCGAAGATATTCAAAGATGGTTGCCGTATCCGCTGGGATCAACCTGCTGTGAGGATTCACAATTTGATCCGTGGACTCTCTCCGTATCCCGCTGCATTCACATTGCACAGCGGCAAAGTGTTGAAGATCTACAGGTCACATTTGACGGGTCTCGGGCCGACCGGCATGCCAGGTACGGCTGACGTGACACCAACATCACTCTGCATATCAACGGCTGATGCGATGCTGGAGATTGTTGAACTGCAGCAGGAAGGGAAGCGCAAGATGGGGGTCGAGGAGTTCCTTCGCGGTTACAGAATTGTTGGCGGTGAAACACTTGGGTAGCCTATGAAAGAGACCATTCTTGTAGTAGACGATGACGCCGACATCCTCGAGATGCTCAAGTACAATCTTGAGAAGGAAGGCTATGCCGTTCTCACAGCAAAGAACGGCAAGACTGCCCTCGAAGAAGTGAAGCGAAAGCCAAGCCTGGTGCTGCTCGATGTGATGATGCCGGAGATGGATGGGTGGGAGGTCTGCAAACGCTTGAAGCGTGACGAGAAGACGTCAGACATACCGGTTTTGTTCTTAACGGCAAAAGGGTCGGAGGTTGATGAGGTTGTCGGGCTTGAACTTGGGGCTGACGACTACATTGTGAAGCCTCTCAGCGTTAGGAAATTGTTGGCCCGTGTGAAAGCTGTTCTGCGGCGACGGGAGGCAACGGAAGGCAGGCAAACCGACGGAGAGGATATCATCCGGATAGACAAGATTGAGATCAACATCCCTAACTACACCGTCAGCATCGGCTCAAAGGATGTTACCCTCACAAGGAAGGAATTCGAAACGCTGGTCTACCTCGCGCAACATCGTGGTCGCGTGGTCTCCAGAGAAGTCCTCTTGAATGTCGTGTGGGGAGAGAACGTGCATGTTGTGGATCGGACAGTCGATGTGCACATCAGTAAGATTCGAGAGAAGCTCGGCGTACACGGTGAGATTATCGAAACCGTCAAAGGCGTTGGCTATCGTGTGAAGGCGTGAATGATGAAAAGAATCCAATCGAAAATCACCCTCACTTATATCTTGCTGACGATTGTTGTGATTGTTGCCGTGGGGGTGCTGGCCAGTGCCGAGATGGAGTCTTATTACAAGAAACACCTCGTCGCTGACCTAAGTAGTCGTACCGACATTGTGCTACTTCTCCTTGGCCAACAGCACGACGGGGGTTTGGAGGAAACTGATCGAAAGCTCCGAGAGCTTGGCCTTTTGATGAATCTCCGCATCACGCTGATCGACTCGGCAGGCACAGTTATCTTCGACACTGACGTTCCTGCGAACGAAGTCGTCGGTATCGAGAATCATCTGCAGCGGCCAGAAGTACAGCAGGCACTGCGGCAAGGGGTGGGGACAGATACGCGACATAGCGTAACCGTTGGGAGAGACTTCCTGTATGTTGCCCGATTGGTGAATGCTCCGATTGCCGAAGGTGGGTTTGGAACAGCGAGGTTCATCCGGGTGAGCATGCACCTCGAAGAACTACAGAAAGCTGTCAATGAAATCAGGGTGAACCTGTTCCTCGCGGGATGCGTTGTTCTGCTCCTGGTTCTTGCGGTGAGTGTGTACATCTCCCGACGTATTGCGAAGCCGATGGTCCAAATAGCACAGAGCGCCAGGCAGATCCGGCTGGGCAACTTTGATACGCGGATTCCAGTCAATTCAGATGATGAGATTGGCCAGGTGGCGCAGGCCGTGAACGAGATGGTTGACCGCTTGAAAGTGGATATCGTGCAGCTCGAGAAACTCGAGCGCGTGCGCAGTGAATTCCTTGGCAATGTCTCTCACGAGCTTCGCACACCGCTCTTTTCGTTGCAGGGGTTTCTGGAGACTCTGATGAATGGCGCAGTGGACGATCCGGCGGTGAACAAATCCTTCCTGGGAAAAGCGTATAGCCATGCAGAGCGCCTCAATACATTGCTCGGCGACCTCATCAACATTTCGCAGATCGAGTCGGGCGAGATGAAGATGAGTTTCCGCTACTTCCGACTGGGGGATTTTCTCAACGGGGTGGTGCAGGATTTTCGGCCGCTTGCCGAGCGAAACAAGGTTGCATTGAAACTGGAAATCCAGCCAGTGGGTGACGTCGACGTATTGGGAGACAAGGAGCGCCTGTCCGTGGCTCTTGGTAACCTGATTGAGAACGCGATCAAGTACAACACCCCCCAGGGTGAGGTTGTCGTCGCTTGCTCTCCGGACGCCGGACGGGTGCGAGTCACTGTTTCTGATACGGGAGTAGGAATTGCCTCAGAACACCTGCCAAGGATTTTTGAGCGCTTCTATCGCGTCGATAAGAACCGTTCACGCGATGTGGGCGGCACCGGATTAGGCCTCGCCATTGCCAAGCACATTATTGAAGCGCACGGAAGCAATGTGCTGGTTGAGAGTGAAGTGGGAAAGGGAAGTACGTTCAGCTTCACTCTAAAGATGTGAGAGCAAGCGTGACAAGACACGGCACATTGGTTCCAGAAGTCATCGAGCGAAGGATTCTACTTCTCAGAGGACAGAAGGTGATGTTGGATTTTCACCTCGCTGAACTGTATGGAGTGGAGACGAAGGCCCTGAAGCGTGCAGTCAAGAGAAACCTTGATCGGTTTCCCGGGGATTTCTGCTTTGAACTCTCGGTTCAGGAGGCCGAAAACTTGAGGTACCAAATTGGCACCTCAAGATGGGGCGGCAGGAGGTACGTTCCCCGTGCCTTCACAGAGCAGGGCATTGCTATGCTTTCGAGTGTCCTCCATAGCAAACGCGCAGTGCTGGTCAACATCGAGATCATGAGGGCGTTTGTACGACTCCGGGAGTTGCTTTCGACGCACAAAGACCTTGCCCGAAAGTTGGAAGAGTTGGAGAAGAAGTACGACGAGCAGTTTGCCGTGGTCTTCCGGGCTATTCATGAGTTGATGACTCCACCTGAGCTACCGCCGAAGAGACGGATAGGCTTCGGCGTCGAGGAGCCGAAGGTGAAGTACCGCGTGATGAGGAAACACGCCTGACAGTCGGGATCACTCCGGCTGTAGTACTGCATTTCAAACCGATGCCCGTCGAGCGCTCGACGGGCATTGATGCGTGGTCAACCTTGCCACGCGTCCGGTCCGGGGCATGGCGATCCCCGTTACGTGTTTGCTCCCCACTCGCACGCCAACGAATACCGATGCCAAAATTGTGCCAGCCATTTTGGCTGAGCACTTCTTCGAAGAAGACTGCAATGTTGTCATTCGGATAGGTGGAGTTTTTGCCACGAACGGGATGTTTTTCCTTGCACATTGTTTCCTGTCGTGTGCCACCGTTCTCCTATGTCGAAACCGAACGCGCATCGTGTTACCTTCTCTTTGAAGAGTCCCGCTCTCCGGCAATCCGTAATGGCGGGATTCAATGAGCCGAAGAAGTAACCAAATCCCGACTGACGGTCGGGACCGAATCGAAACTCTCCGAGCGTTGCCCTTTCTCTTTGAAGAGAAAGGGCGAAAGAGAACTCTCCCGAATCGAAACCCGCAGCCTCGATGAGTCCAGTTCCACGGTTCATGCGGTTTCAGCACAGTACCAAGAAGCAGTAAACGCTGAAACCGCGAACCTTGCTGGTTTGCCAACCCACGCTGCTGTCGATTCGGGAGGGCTTGGATTGTGGTCGTTCATGTTGGATGTTGCCACAGAACGCAGAGCCCTCGGAATCGCAGGTTGTGCGGGGCGGAGAGCGACAACCACCGGCACCCTGTAGGTCTTTTTCCCACTTCTTTTTGCAGTTCCGATTTGCCTGGAACAAGAACCTGTGCATTTCAGTTGTGTCACTTGTTCTTCACTGTGGACTAGCCAAGTTCAGAGCCTTCCGAAATCGGCGGCTGTGTGCGTTGGCCAATCAATTCGGATTGCGATTTCATCGCTTACTGCTGTTGAGCCCGGTGATGAAATCGCATGAACCCGGGAACAGGACCATCCAAGATTGAGCGTTCCGATTTCGGAAAGGCTTTCTTTGGTTACTTTCTTTGGCCTCAAAGAAAGTAACAGATGGCGGCCTTGACAATCCCACTTTTCTCCGC
>DPLS01000279.1 GCA_003541875.1 Bacteroidota bacterium
GCGACCGGGCGCCAACAACTAACACCACGCGCTTCAACCTCTGCTGATTGAGCTTTGTTCAGCTCTTACCTTCACAACAACAATCGTCTGGTCGTCATGTTGGGTTGCAGTGCCGGCGAACTTCTTGACTTCCGCGACGACGATGTCACGAATCGTCTCAGCAGTCGCGGCGTGGTTCTTCCCCAGAGTGCTCATCAATCGTTCATCTCCGAACTCATCACCCGACTCTTGTTGTCCTTCCGTTATTCCGTCAGTTACAAACACAAAGACGTCGCCCGGGCCGTACGGAATTCTCCGTTCTTCCAATTCGTCTGCGAAGAGATTCTCGGGAGAAAGACCGAGACCCAGCCCCCGCGGGACGATCGTCTCCATTCTGGCTGTCTTCGCGTTGTAGTGGTACAAAGGCAGGTGCCCGGCGCGGGAGAGAACGAGGTCTCTCCTCGAGGTGTCGAACGCTGCCCCCATTGCTGTAACAAATGACTTCTTCTCGAGGTCGTTGCACAGAAGGTGGTTTGCGCGGATGAACAATTGCCGCGGCGAGAGTCCGAAGGCATGGAGCGAACGAAGGATGCCCTGTACCTTTGACATGTACAGGGCGGCCGATGTTCCCTTGCCGCTTACGTCTCCAATGATCACAGTGAGTTTCGTCGGGTCGCCGTTCAGGTAATCGAAGTAGTCACCACCAACTTCCATTGCAGGAATTGAAATCCCGGAAATCTCCAAACCCGGAATCCTGGGTGTTGATTGGGGAAGTGATTCGAGCTGGATTTTGCGTGCGATTGCAAGCTCGTGCTTCAACCGTTCCTGCTCTGCCAGCTCTTCATAGAGAAACGCATTCTCCACAGCGACGGACGCCTGCTTTGCGACCGCACCAAGAAACTCGATATCCTCATTCTGGAACGGTGCCTCCGACATTTTTTCGCCGATCAGGATTGCGCCGATGAGTTTCTCCTTCGAGCGAATCGGAATGACGTAATGAAACTCCTGCCGGCGAATTGTCTCTTTGAGGTGCGCAGACAAGTAGTCAACTCGGGCGGCAGCGGGAATGTCCTTTAATCCGTTGACGAAATCGTTGTTGATGGTAATGCAGAATTCATTCCACGCCGTTCCGTCGAAACCGTTAGCTTCGTGGCAGCAACATTTGGACTGATCACGGAAGAAGAGCACGCCGGTGCGCTTCAACTGCATGAGCGTGGTGAGTTTCTCGACGATTCCTCGGGCCAGATGCGTCATGCTGAGTGTGCTGGACATGACATCCGCAAGCTCGTTGGCAGCCCGGCGGTAGTCGTAGCGTGTTCGATGAAACTTGCGTGCGATGAATCGGTCCCCGGCTTTGTAGACCCTTGAGAAGAGTATCGTGGCTGCAATCGCCGCTGCAAGGACGAACCCTCGATCCATGATCGACCGCTCTTGCGGTGTTGGAGGCGAGTCTACCACTTCGACGGATTGTCCGCTGATCCGGATATAGGGCATGTTCAAATGTGCCTGTACTATCCATGACATCGTCATCATAGCGAGAGCAACGAACAGAACAATCCAGAGGACAGAAATGAACGAGTACTGCACATTCCGACGCATACGTAGCGTGAGGTTCAGCAGGCGATAGTGGTTGATGGTATACAGATATGAAACGGGAAGCGCCAGCATCACGAAACCGTAAATGGTCAACCATTTGAGAACCTCAGTTCCACCCATTCGTGTAACGAAAATCCCGAACAGCATCGATGCTACGCCTACAAATATGCCTGTCCATCTGACTACTTTGTTCATCGTTTTGTAGTCAGGAGCGCATTCCTTTCTGAACAAAGCAGGGACGGAGAACACGTATATTCCGTTTGCGATAAGAACTGCAGCAGCCCACCAGCCTTGAAGAACAAGCAGTGCAACGATGTCCAACCCGGCAAAGACATATCCACCAATGCGTATCCATTTGCGACGGAGCAACTCCGGTCGCTCTTTGGGGAAGTAGTGACTCGCGTGCAAGAACAGGGCGAACGAAGTCAGTAGCGAGAATGTCGATGTCATTTGCTGGATCGACTTCAACAATGGGGAATTCACACCACGGTTGATGACCGCAATGACCGCGAAATATCCAAGGAGAAAGAAAAAGAGACTGAGCACGCGCGCCGCAACAAACCCTGGACGAGCTAGGCCGATAAAGATCCCCGTTGCGATGTAGACGAATCCTGAAACGATGAATATGAGGAACGCAAACTGCAATCCGAATGAAGCAAGCGTGACGTGCAGGGTGAGAAGAGAACCTTTCCGCAAGACTTCATAGTCGGTCGCTTTTCCAATCTGACCGCTTCGCAGTATTTGATCGGCCTCGTTGACGTTCGCGAAGGTATAGCCATTGATTCGCGTGATAAGGTCTCCCACCTTCATTCCCGCCCGGTCTGATGCACCTCCTTCGGTCACAGTGGTCACCCACGCAGTTGGCTGCAGTACCCGCACTTTGTCAAACGTGATTGCCGACTTCAACAGGCGATAGAGATAATACTGCTTCTCGTCTGGGCGCAACACTCGAATGGTGATGGACGAAGTCCCAGGCAGTCCGCGAACATATTCCTGCGCGAGTTGAAGTGAATCAAACTTCCTGCCATTGAGTTCAGTCGGCAAATCACCAATACGAATTGAGTCCGGCGTCCAGGATTTCGACTGCTCATCAAAATGCTCCGCCGGCACGGTTGCAGCGAAGCAGACATTGGATGGTGGATTCTGGAAGATGTTCTCGTCGGTTGGCGATCTGCCGAACATGTAGACATCCATCGCTGCTACAGCAACCAGCAGTCCGCTAAGAATCCCGAACAGGAGTCGGAAGAGTTGGGGGCGTTTGTCAAAATAGTCCATGCGATCCACGAAGTATTGTCTGATGTATGTACGTGAATAGTGTGTTGCGGTTACGGAAGGCGTTCCGTCTAAGGATACCAATTTCGGGAAACAATTGTTAGTTGCTTATCAGGCTCATTCTCGCTATTTTTGGCACAGTATTCATGACTGTTGCTGCCCACTCGGAGTCATTCCCTTGGAATTACAGCCAGAGCAGATCGATCTGAACGACCAAATGACGCGTCGGCGAGAAGAGCTCGAGGCGCTCAAGAAACTTGGTGTCGAACCCTACCCATATGCGTTCAACCGGACAGCATTCTCGAAGGAGATTGCCGAGACTTTCAAGGATGATGCCCCACAGCGGGCGGTCGCTGTTGCAGGGCGCATCGTATCCTTGCGCAGGATGGGGAAGGCATCCTTCTGCCACGTCATGGATTCTTTGGGGAAGATACAGATCTATCTGAAGAAGGATGACCTGGGGGCAATCTACGATGCCTTCCGACTGCTGGATATCGGTGATATTATTGGAATCGAAGGATACGTCTTCCGCACGAAGATGGGAGAGATCTCTGTCCACGCACAGAAGCTCGAGTTGCTGGCAAAGTCGTTGAGGCCGCTCCCCATTGCCAAGGAGACCAAAGATGAGCAGGGCAACGTCGTGGTTCACGACCCGTTCTCCGACAAAGAGCTGCGCTATCGCCAGCGCTATGTGGATCTAGTTGTGAATCCCCACGTTAAGGATGTGTTTCTCAAGCGAGCGAAGATCACGACATCCATCCGGAACTACTTCGACACGCTCGGGTTTCTTGAAGTTGAAACGCCAATTCTCCAGCCGCAGTACGGCGGTGCGTTTGCAAGGCCATTCATCACTCACCACAACGCTCTCGACGTCGATCTTTACCTTCGCATCGCGAACGAGTTGTACCTGAAGCGGCTCATCGTTGGCGGCTTCGACGGCGTGTATGAATTTGCCAAGGACTTCCGCAACGAGGGGATGGACCGCTCGCACAATCCGGAATTCACCATGCTCGAGGTGTACGTCGCATACAGGGACTACATCTGGATGATGGAGATGGTTGAACAGATGATCAGCAAGGTAGCGATGGTATTGAACGATACGATGAAGGTGAAGGTGGGCGAACATGAGATCGACTTCACCCTGCCGTGGAAACGCATCACGATGTTTGATGCGATCAAGGAATACACGGGCAAAGACTTAAGGGGGAAGTCCGAGTCGGAACTCCGACACTTTGCCAAAGAGTTGCACGTTGAAGTTCCGGCAGGGGAGGGCGTTGGGGCAATCATCGACGAAGTCTTCAGCGAAAAAGTGGAGCATCGTCTCATCCAACCAACATTTATCACCGACTATCCGGTGGAGATGTCGCCACTTGCAAAGCGCCATAGGAGTGAGGCGGGACTGGTCGAGCGCTTTGAGGCAATCATCAACGGGCAGGAGATCTGCAACGCATTCAGTGAACTGAATGACCCGCTCGACCAACGCGCCCGGTTCGAAGAACAAATGCGAGCGCGTGCACGAGGGCAGGAGGAGATACAACCACTGGACGAGGATTTCCTCCGTGCGCTGGAATATGGAATGCCCCCCACAGCAGGACTTGGTATCGGCATTGATAGACTGACGATGGTGTTAACCGGGCAGGATTCGATTCGCGACGTCATCTTCTTCCCTCAAATGAAGCCGGAAAAATGATCCACGAATATCACCCGCCTGCCGGCGAGGCAGGCGAATGGGCTCGAAGAAAAATGGAGCGGTCACCTGCCTTTGACTTGCCTTTGTGTCTCTTAGTGTCCTTCGTGAACACCCTTTCTTTTTCCTAAATGATAAGCATCATCATTCCCACGCTTAACGAAGAAAAGCTGCTCGAGAGAATGCTCCAGCAGTTCACGCTTGACTTGATCAAGAAATACGATCTCGAACTGGTCGTTAGCGACGGAGGAAGCAAGGACGCAACGCTCGCAATTGCACGCCAGCACGCACACACGGTCGTCGAAAACACGGACGGGGTCAAGCAAACAATATCGCTCGGGAGAAATATCGGTGCGCAACATGCGAAAGGGGAAATCTTCGTATTCCTCAACGCGGACACGCTTATCAAAGACGTCGACAAGTTCTTCCTGAGACTGCACGAAGAGATCAACGTTGAAGGAGTTGTTGCCGTAACGAGCAGCGTTGAGGTATATCCACAGGAACAGCGCCTGTCCGACAAGTTGTACCACGGCTTCTATAACTGGCTTTTCTACATGATGAACCAGGTGGGCATGGGGATGGGTAGGGGGGAGTGCCACATCATGAAGCGCGAGATCTTTGCCAAAGTTGGCGGTTATGCTGCAGGTATTGCCGCCGGTGAGGACTACGATCTGTTTCGACGACTGGAGAGTCTCGGACGCATCAAGTTCCTCAAAGATGTTGTCGTCTATGAATCTCCCCGACGCTATCGCAAGTACGGTTATACATACGTGACAGCTTCATGGTTTGTAAATTTCCTGGCAGTGTTCTTCCTCCGCCGCTCGATATTGAGTGAGTGGAAGCCTGTGAGGTGAACCTCTCATCATCCTGAGTCCCGACGTTTCTTGCCGGATCGAAGGATCTGAACAAGTACGGCTTCTCTTGTTCTATCTCGTATCTCTGCTAGAAATCATCTGCTCACCTATTTCACACTTATTAGTCCTCGCACAGAACTCGAGCACGAAGTATTCCCTTGACTTTGCGGGAGGCGTGGTTTAGCTTACCTGCGAGTTGTAGGCAGTAACTGCCTACCGCCTACTGTTCTTCATTGATGTCCCAAAGATCTACAATTGATTCTCAAGGAAAGAGTGTCCCCATGATGCTCGGAGTGGCACGCTTCTTAACCAAACTTATCGCCATCTGTTGCCTGGTTCCTGCGAGTCTACTCTCTCAGTGGACCACCTCCCCCCTTACCGACAGCGCCTCGGTTATTAACTACGGCTTCGATGCGCGTGTGCTCACCTTCGATGACGGCAGTTCCATCTTCTCACATGGCATCACCAACTCCGTGTACCTCACCAAACTCGATTCACGCGGGTATCGTGTGTGGGGTCAACAGCCGATTGTGGCACATTACAATGATACCTCCGACTTCGGAGGTGGAGCACTCATTGTGAGCGACAATGCCGGAGGAGCCATTGTTGGCTGGAATGATCATCGCGGTGCAACCATCAACCCGAGCACGCTCGACTACTACAACGATGCTTGGTACATGCAGCGAGTTGACGCAAGTGGAACGATACGTTGGAGATCGGGAGGTGTGCTGGTCGTGCCACCCATAACCGGAAGGAAAGGCGGAGATATTGTCACCGACGGGGCAGGCGGTGCCATCTTTGCTGCAAGGGAGTCTGGGTTCGGCTATCCTGGTGCACCAAACCGTGAACGACTCTTCGCTGCCCGAGTAAACGGCAATGGAGAGAAGCTGTGGGAGATTACTCTGGACTCATCCCTGCAGGCTAGTCGTATTTTCTTTCAGGGAGTGGTACGCGCTGGAAGGTACATCTACATCAACGTGATGCGATACTACACACCGACACAAGAAACGTATCTCACCACAATTATTGATACGTCGGGAATCATACCAGTCTACTCGCCTTGGTTGGGGTATCATGAGAATGCCACTTTGAACGATGGTGCTTTGTTCAGCCTGACTGCAAATCACATCACCAAGATCAACGACGAAGGTGATACCACATGGTCTGTAGGTGTCCCATTCATCCAAGACTCCTGTCGGCTTTTCTCGACCTGGAACTCCATCTTACCGGAGGAGAGAGAGGGTGTGTTTTTTCTTCAAGTCTGCAATGATTCGATGTATTACATAAGCGCAACCGGTTTGTGCACACAACACAAGTTTCTAGGTCTATCAAGTGCCCCGATCCATCCAAATACGATTGGCGTGTTTAGTGATGGTAAGGGAGGGTTTGTTTGGGCTGGTGAAGGTGGGACAGTCGAGC
>DPLS01000170.1:0-1370 GCA_003541875.1 Bacteroidota bacterium
GTGCTTCTCTTCAACAAAGATGACGTCTTCGTTACGCCGCTGTCAGAGTTCGCTACAGGAACGGGCACGGGAATTACAAATATTAACTTCCCAACCTCTATTGCATCCTTCCCGGGAGTGAAAGACTTTGTCCTTGCGCAGTCCTCCGTCGGCGTCGCTTACGGTGCAATCTGGATGCGATACGACAGTACAAGTGAGTTTGAGGGTTGGATCCCGAAGTTCGATCCTGCCAACGGAATAGACAGATTTGTTGACTTCGTCAAACCCAATCGCTACCAACAGCCTGAGGCCGTTGCGATTGACCGTGCCTCACGGGACGTGTTTATCGCTGATGCCACACTCGACAGCGTGTTCAAGTTCAACAGCAGGGGGGCGCTCAAGCGAGAATCGTTTGGAAGGTACAGGAGTGTTGTCCATGGTGACACCGTCATGCAACAACCCACAGGTCTGGCCTTCTTCAACAAGATTCTCTACGTGGCTGATGCAAGAAGGAACACCATCCTGAGATTCATCCTTACCAGCGATCTTCCGCGGTAGCTCTGTTTTCTCCCCAGGCCTAGTCCATCAGGCGGGACACAACCGTCGTCACGCGGTGCCAGTACTCCCGGTGAATGTAGTGAGTGAGGATGTCCGTGAAATCGGCGAGCAATGAAGGAGGAAGAAGCACAACGAGCGTTGATGCCTGGTTCGCCGCTGCGTGTCTGTGGTCAAGGAACACGTTGTAGTCTGTGAGGGATTCTTCCGTATCCAGATCCTTCCTCGTCTCTCGAACAATCCCAAACACGATACGCTTGTTTTCCTGGTCCAGGCCAACCACATCAGGTACTCTGGGTTTCAGGTCACCGAATCCGTCGTTCGGTATGGAGGGAGGAGCAGGATAGCTGTTCAGACCCTTTGCGCCGTGAACGGTGTACCGATGAGTGAGGAAGTATTGGGCGAGTTCCTCAACCAGAAGGCTGTGGTCAATGGGACTATTCATGCCACAAGATAAAACAGAAGAAGCTCAAAACAAACCGGTTGCACTATGATTCCCCGGCAGGATATGCAGATTTTCTGCTGGTCGTAACGACATCAGAGACTGTGACAACGTGTGGAAGCCTGAACTCGTGCTTCCCTGGACCTTTCTGATTCCTTCAACTGGGCCTGAAGCAAGTTGGTATTGACATGCCACCAGGGTCACCGTATATTAGTATTGCTGGAATGGATATCCCCACCGACACCGGGACGGGACGCGGATCAAACGAGGGAAGGTGAGCAGGATTTGCATGTCGTGGTCAGACGCTTGTCTCTGGATTCCCGTCAACGTTCTCTCGCGTTCATTCCCCATGTCCGTTTGTCTTTTGAATAGCAGCCATAGTAGTGAAACCGAC
>DPLS01000170.1:1588-4861 GCA_003541875.1 Bacteroidota bacterium
GTCCGTTTGTCTTTTGAATAGCCGCCATAATAGTGAAACCGACAACAGGAGAAGACCATGAAACGAGTGGTAATGATTCTAATTGGATTGTGTTCTTCTGCCCAATTGATGTATGGGCAGTTCCTCCCCCAGGCAACCGAATCAGATGAGGAAGCGCTCATGAAGAGCGAAGAGCGGCGGTATACGATGCTCAAGAACGTCATGCTCAAACCGGCTTCCGATCTCAACATCGATGTGAAGTATTACAAGCTGAACATTGCCGTCACCACTTCCCCGAACTACCTGCGTGGCGTGGTCACGATGAGGGCACGGAGCGTAGTGGCGAGTCTCGCGACTGTTACACTCGATTTGATGAATCCTCTCACTGTCGACTCGATCAAGACAGGAACGACGAGGCTCTTGTTTGCCCAACAGCCGACAACTCTCACTATCACACTCGACAGAAGCTATGCTTCGGGTGAAATGGTCTCGATGGATATCTACTATCGAGGTGTGCCAGGCAGCAGCGGCTTTGGCAGCTTCTCCTTTTCAACCCACGGGACGCCCGCGACGCCATGGGTATACACGCTGAGCGAACCGTATGGAGCGAAAGATTGGTGGCCGTGCAAGGACCATCCATCCGACAAAGCTGATTCAGTTGATATCTGGGTAACAGTCGATAGCACTTTCAAAGTTGGTTCGGAAGGCAAGCTCGTCGCCGTGATCAACAATGGCAATGGCACGAAGACCTATCAGTGGGCGGAACGATACCCCATCAGCACGTACCTCGTGTCGATGGCCATCACGAACTTCTCCGAGCTCCTTCTCTGGTTCAAATACACTCCAACCGACTCGATGCCCGTGCTCAACTATGTTCTCCCCGAACACCTTGCCAGCGCTCAGACGAACCTCCCGCGAACAATCAATATGCTCACCGTTTATTCGGCGAGGTATGGGTTGTATCCGTTCATCAATGAGAAGTATGGACACTCGGAGTTTGGGTGGGGTGGAGGTATGGAACACCAGACAATGACATCGCTGAACGGATTCAGTGAGAGCCTAGTCGCGCACGAGCTTGCCCACATGTGGTACGGCGATATGATCACCTGCGCCAACTGGCCAAACATCTGGCTGAACGAAGGCTTTGCCACCTACTCAGTTGCAGTATACTACGAAGGGCAGTATGGCTTCTCTAACTACACGACCTATATTAACGGTATCGCGAATGGCGCCAGGAACGCTGTTGGCACGATCTACGTGCAGGACACGTCGACGACCAACACGCTCTTCAATCAGAATCTTGTGTACTATAAAGGCGCTTGGGTGCTTCACATGTTGAGGCATGTGTTGGGTGATTCGGCGTTCTACAGATCAATGAGAACATACTCGTATGATCCGCGCTTTCGATTTGGCGTGGCAACAACGGAGAACTTCAAGGAGGTGTGTGAGACTGTCTCGGGTGTCTCTCTCGGCTACTTCTTCAACCAATGGATCTATGGAGAAAAATACCCCCGTTATACCTATTCATGGCGGGCCATCCCCGACTCAAATGGCGGCTACATTGTGCCGATCAGAATTCAGCAATCAACCCAAACTACCAATCCAACATATTTCACCATGCCTGTGGATTTCAGACTCGCGGGTGCCGGTCTCGATACGACGTTCAAGCTCTGGAACAATTCCGTTGACCAGTCTTTCTCGGTTCATGTTCCAACCCTTCCCACGACGGGGCAGCTCGATCCGAACAACTGGATACTGAAGACAGCAACGGTTGCCTCCATCGGCGACGATGGGTCGCTCGTCGCGCCATTCTCGTATCGACTGGAGCAGAATTATCCGAATCCATTCAACCCAACAACCACAGTCAACTATCAATTGCCGAGGATGACCCACGTAACGCTGAAGGTATACGATGTGCTTGGACGTGAAGTGGCAACGCTCGTTGATGGAGTTGAAGAGTTGGGGTACAAGTCGGTGCAGTGGAACGCGACCAATGTGGCGAGCGTAATCTACTACTACCAGCTAAAAGCCGGAGGCTTCATGTCCACAAAGCGCCTCTTATTGATGAAGTAGGCTGCGTAGATTTTCGGAGCCGGCCCGATGCTTATCCTCCCCGCTTGACGACGGAAGCGGCGTTAGAGGGAGTGGGGGGGAATGTTCCTATCGGCAGAGATGGTTTGCTTCAAGATAATGAATAGTCCGCCCCGGCCAAGTGCTCGGGGCGTTGTGTTTCATGTGACGGGTAGTGAAGCCTGCCCGCGAAGATGATTCTGATTGGGCAGCAGGGCGGTCCTTACTTTGCGGTCATCCTGAGATTTACCGCTGCTTCTATCCACTTGGCTTCGATGCTGCCGTCATGGAGGATATCCAGAATTATGGAGCCATCCCTTTTTGTAACTTGGATGCGGCCGTTTCTGGCCGTGATGGTTTGCTGCGGGAAAATTTCATGCAACATCTTTGAAGTGGCGACAGCATCCTGAGTAAAGATGTTCTGCAACCTCGATTGTGCCGCTTCCGACAATATGCCTGCGGACTTATTGTAAATGATTCTCATGGCTAACCCAATAGAAGTACTTTAGGTGGAGGGGACGTAGGGAGCTGCAAGAACAGTCGAGGGAAGGGTGCAAAAGCTGTATTCAAGGTAACCAATTGAAGGTGTCTTTCTGTGTGCCAGATAACACCAGGCAAGGTAGGACGATTTCTCTGTTTCTGTCGCCGGACATTTTAGGCCCAAACTCAACAGATTGTGCCGAATCCAAGGATCGAAGTTGCTGCTCAATGGAGATGTCATGTGGGAGGTCGTGTGTGATGTCTAAATACAGGATATCCCATCTTGAGTATTCCTGGAAACGTGTTTCAGCCAATAGCTTCCTGAGAGCCGACAGCGGGCGCAAAGGCATACGTGCGCTGAAGCGGCGCATCGTGAAGCGTGCAGACGCAAGATTGTGTCGACCCAAAAGGTAGTCGGCGAGTCATTCGTTGTCGTTGTTTTGTGATCATACTCAGGGGCTCGGCCATTGCGGTTTCCAACCCTGGAGCTGTGGATCCCAGGATGCGCTTCCTTGACATTCCCATTGAGGAACAACAAAGGAGGTGGGGGAAGTGCGGCGCGTATTGCATCAGAGCCTTTTCTTGATTACATTTACCAGTGTTTTCAAAGCGCTCTGCTTGAATAATGGAGAGGTGGGTGAGCGGCCGAAACCAGCGGTTTGCTAAACCGCCGTAGGGTGTAAAGCTCTACCGAGAGTTCGAATCTCTCCCCCTCCGCGAAGAAAGGTCAGATTCCCTCTGACC
>DPLS01000048.1 GCA_003541875.1 Bacteroidota bacterium
CCGTTTGTCGTTACGCTCTACATGTTTGTCATCTTCCTCACGAACTATGATTTCATCCAATACAAAGGCTTTGAGTTCGAGGACTATTCGTTCCTCGGATTTCTTCCACCTTTGGTGAAGACCTATTTCAAATCCCTCGCACTCGTTGTGTTTCAATCGAGTATCCTTCCAGGGATTGTATTCTGTGTGGTGATTCTTTTCTTTTCGCGGGTTATGTTCATCCTGAGCATCGTGGGGTTCGCGGCAAACTATCTGTTCGTTCAGTTGCTGTTCCAGCACCAGGGCGAATCGTTTCTGATTCTTTCCGGCTTCAATTCTGTTCTCACGGCATTTGCGCTTGGCGGCAATCTCATTATCCCATCAAGAAAATCGTTCGTGCTGACCGTGATCGCCGCGTTGATGGTGGTGATCGTGACCGGTTTCTTCATGAAAGTGCTTTCACCGAAGGGGCTGCCTCTTCTCGTTCTGCCGTTCAATTTTGTGACCTTGTCAGTACTCTACAGTCTGAAGTTCAGGAAGGACCAGAGCGATTTGGTGCTTCTGTACTTCCAGCCCGGCTCGCCAGAGGAAAACTACTACTATCACCACACTCGTCTGGCGCGGTTCGATAGATTCAAGACAATCGTACCGGAGCTTCCGTTCTTCGGCAAGTGGACTGTGTCGCAAGGGCACAATGGGGCGATCACGCACAAGGAAAAGTGGAAACACGCATGGGATTTTGTCGTGAAGGATAATGAAGGATCGGACTTCTCAGGAACCGGAAGCTCTGTGACCGACTATCACTGCTTCAAACTACCAGTTGTCGCTGTTCTGGACGGTACGGCCGCGCTTGTTGTGGAGAGCCTACCGAATAATGATATCGGTGAGATGGACCTGAAATCAAACTGGGGGAACACGGTAATCATTGACCACGGACAGGGAATTTTCTCGTCCACGTCGCACCTGGATCCATCCTCCACGAAGGTCAAGGTCGGTGAGAGCGTGAAGAAGGGAGATGTTATTGCACGCTGCGGCAATAGCGGGCGTTCCCCCACTCCGCATCTGCATTTCCAATTCCAGCCGACTGACAGACTTGGCGACAACACGCTCGACTATCCCATTGGCCATTACCTCGAAAAGAACAACGATGGCTACATGCTCCACACGTTCGACGTGCCTGCCCAGAATATGGAAGTACAGAACATCGAGGTACACAAGATCATCCAGCGGGCCTTCGAATTAAAGTACGGCGACAAGATGGTGTTCGATTGTGCTACGGGGGAAGATTCTCGTCGAGAGGAGTGGGAGGTAAGGACCGATATCTACAACAACCTCTTCATTCAGTCGTCTGCGGGAGCAACGGCGTATTTCGTGATTGTAGGTAAGATTTTCTACATGACGGACTTCATGGGGAAGAGGGACTCAGCGCTGTATTGGTTCTATCTCATGTCCGTTCGGGTACCATTGTGTTACGAACCGAACCTGAGGTGGGATGATCGATACCCGCTCTCTAAAGTGATGAACAATCTGTTGCGTTACACTTCTGAGTTCCTGCTGGTATTCAATCCTCAGATTAAGGCCGGAGGATCGTTCAGATTTAAGGAACGCAGTTCCGAAGCTGAAGAGTATACTATCGCCAACACAATTTCTGCCAAAGGCTCAGGACTCTTTTCGTTCTTCAAGAAGACATGGGAAGGGGAACTCTCCATTGACCGGAAAGGAAGCATCAAACAAATTTCAATCGTCTCACCAAACAAACCCCGGATTTGCATCACTGCTAACGCATTGGAGGAGAAAAAGGAATGAACAAGTATGCGGTCATCGGTATAGCCCTGGTTGTCATTTTGTTCGGTTTGCTCAGCACTGATGTCCTCTCCCAGAAACCCGATACCAAAGTGGAGGCATTCCATAAATCTCTTCAACACGAGAATACAAAGGAGTACCAGAAGGCGATTCAGGTACTGATGCCGGTGGTGAAGGAGCAGAAGGACGATTACCTCCTGAACCTGCGTCTTGGCTGGCTGCATTATCTTGCGGGGAACTTCACGGAGTCGAAACAGTACTATGGCAAAGCCGTTGCTGCAAACAGCAAGAGTGTTGAAGCACTGCTGGGAAGAACTCTCCCACTCGCATCACTGAACGAATGGAGTGCCGTGGAAGAAGACTATCGAACGATCTTGAAGATTGATCCGATGGAGTACACAGCAAATCTGCGCTTCGGTCAAATCTTGCTCAACATGGGTGCGTACGCGGAAGCGAAACCGTATCTTGAACGTGCACTCGCTTTGTACCCAAGTTACTACGAACCCAACCTGTCGCTAGGGTGGACGTGCTACTATCTTGGAGACAGGAAAAGAGCCGGAATGCTCCTCACGACGGCACTCATGCTCAGCCCCGGCGACACTCTTGCGATCAAAGGGCTGGACCTCCTTCGATGAATGATTGGCCTGCCAGTACTGAAACAATGTCCTGAATAAGGGCTCTCCAATTTTGAGGCCTTCCCAGCGCAAGTCAGGGGGCCTCTTGCCTTTGACCGCTTCTCCATCCTTGGTTCCCGCTGCTACCCACCGATTTCACGATTGATCTCTTCGAAGACCCGGCTATCGAAAAAGCCACTCCCTTGGGTGAAACAAAAGTCACTCCGTTTCGTCTAAATGACCGTCAGTCGGTTACTGTATAAGATTATATTCCATGAAATTAGTTATTGACATCGACCGTTGGTTATA
>DPLS01000113.1:0-1071 GCA_003541875.1 Bacteroidota bacterium
TGTTGCCGCGGTTGGTGTAGTCTTCGGGATTGGCAGTAAAGACGAGCATGATATCCATCGGGATACGGACATTGAAGCCGCGGATCTGGATGTCTTTTTCCTCCAGAATATTGAACAGTCCAACCTGGATGCGTGGTTGCAGGTCGGGTAGTTCGTTGATGGCAAAGATGGCCCGGTTGCAGCGGGGGATAATCCCAAAGTGGATCGCCCCTTCATGGGCATAGTGCAACCGCTGGGCGGCAGCTTTGATGGGGTCGATGTCACCTATGAGATCAGCTATGGTAACGTCAGGGGTTGCCAGCTTTTCGCCGTAGCGTTGATCGCGATGAATCCATTCTATTGGAGTGGCATCACCGCATTCGTTCACCCGGTCGACAGCGAATTTGCTCACGGGACGGAACGGATTGTCGTTGATCTCGCTCCCCTTAACGACGGGGATGTATTCGTCGAGCAGACTGGGAAGTGAGCGCACGATCCGGGATTTCGCCTGACCGCGAAGACCGAGAAGAATAATGTCATGTTTCGCGAGGATAGCGTTGACGATCGCCGGAATGACCGTCTTCTCGAAACCGATGATTCCCGGAAAGAGAGGTGTGTTGCTCTTCAGTTTCGCAATCAGGTTCTCCCGCAACTCATCCTTCACCGGCTTTACGGTGTAGCCGCTTGTGCGAAGTTCGCCAAGCGTCGTCGGTCTATTCATACTCCCTCATTCCTGAATTTTGATCTGCCAATGTACTCCCTTTGATGCTGAAAATCAATGAACGCTCCCGCAGCGCTCGTTGCAAATGCAATCGAAAATTGGTACCATGTGCCGGCTCGCCGACAGTGAATGTTGTGAGCCAGGCTTGTTTCACCGGCACCGCACTCCCGGCAGCCTCCAATTGACATGGCCGATACAATCCATAGAACATTAATCATCAGATTTAGTTCCGTTGGCGATGTCGTTCTTGCCTCGCTCCTTGTGCGGGTACTTCGCAAGCGGTTTCCTGCTTCGACAATCGACTTCCTCGTCAAGGAAGAGTATGCCGACCTCATACGCCATAACCCCAACATTTCGCACGTCATCGAATT
>DPLS01000113.1:1397-7595 GCA_003541875.1 Bacteroidota bacterium
TACGATCTGCTCATCGACATTCACAACAGTCTGCGCAGCAGGTTTGTGTGCTTCGGTCATCCCAATGTCGTCAACGTCAACAAACGAAAGCTTGCACGCTTTCTGCTGGTGAAAGCAAAATGGAATTGCTTCGAGTTGCTCGGTGGCGCACCAAGCGTGGCGGAACGGTATCTTGAGACTGTCCGACGTTACAGCATAGAGAATGACGGCAATGGGCTTGAAGTGTTCTTCCCCGATGCCGCCACCTCAACAACCGGGAAACTGCTCATAGAAGCGGGCTCGAAGATGGGAAGTGCTATCATTGGCGTCTGCCCGTCTGCACGACATGGTAACAAGATGTGGCTGAAGGAGAGATTTGCGGAAACCGCATCTGCACTTGCACGCGACAACGGTGCGACAGTTCTCTTGTTCGGTTCGGGCGAGGCAGAAAGGAACCGCTGTCAGGAAATCAAGTCCTTGATCGAAAACGAAGCTCCTCATTTGCCCGTGTTAAATCTTGTCGGCCGGCTCTCGCTTGCAGAAACCGCCGCAATGATGGATCGGTGCTCTATAGTAATAACGAATGACTCGGGGCTGATGCACATCGCTGCAGCAAGGAAAAGAAAGGTTGTTGCCGTCTTTGGTCCCACTGTAAGGCAGCTGGGGTTCTTCCCGTATGGCACCACAAGCACAGTCATGGAAGACGCCTCGCTATCATGCCGACCATGCACGCATATCGGCCTTCCCGGATGCCCCAAGGAACATTTCAAATGTATGAACAATATCCAGGCCACGCAGGTGATTGACGCCGCACGTCTCTTGTTGAAGGGTTTGCCATCCCCATGAAGCTTTTCTGGAAATATACATACAGCATTGTCGTCATCCCGCTTCTTTGGGCAACGCTACGACTGTTGGGATTGGTCAACCCGAAGATACGAAGAGGGATCTTGGGCAGGCGGGGACTGTTTGCTTCCCTCACACAGCAGATGAAGAAGCTGCCGCAGGGGAAACGCGTGTGGTTCCATTCTTCCTCCATGGGAGAGTTCGAGCAGGCAAAGCCGATAATCCTAGCACTCAAACAGCGCCACCCCGATGTCCGCGTCATCGCGAGTTTCTTCTCCCCATCAGGATACGAGCATTCGAAGAAGTACCCGTTTGCGGATGTCATCACGTATCTGCCGTTCGATACGAAAGCGGGGGCTCGACAATTTATCGATGCGATTCATCCTGACGCCGCCGTCATGGTACGGTATGACGTGTGGCCGAACCATATCTGGGAGTTGGAACAACGTCACATTCCCATCCTCATCGCAAATGCCACGATGCGGCGGCAGTCCAAGCGACGAATTCCGCTTGTCCGGAATTTCCATCACCATGTGTACAATGCCCTCACGGACATACTGACTGTCTCGCGTGAAGACGCTGATGTCTTCGCTACGTTTACTCTGAACAAACCTACGATGCAAGCGATTGGTGATACGAGGTACGACCAGGTGGTCATCCGCAGCACCGAGGCACGGAAGCGACGCATCATCTCCGAGTCGATTGTTGGGGACAAGCAGGTGATCGTTGCCGGCAGCACATGGCCCGAGGATGAGAGCGTCATCCTAACCGCCACGGCGAAACTCCTGGATGAAGTTCCTAACCTTCTTGTTATCCTTGTCCCTCATGAACCAACGGTTGAACATCTCGAAGACCTTGAGCAGGATCTGGCCAGAAAAACGACACACATTCGTTTCTCCGGGCTCAATGAATATCAGGGCGAGCGCGTGATCGTGGTCGATAGCATTGGTATACTGCTTATCCTGTATGCGTACGCAGACATAGCATACATAGGCGGAAGCTTTCGGCAAGGAATCCATAATGTGCTTGAGGCTGCGGTGTTCGGCATCCCGGTGGTGTTTGGACCTCGTCATAGAAATTCACAGGAGCCGTTGCAGCTCGTCGAGCGTGGAGGTGGATTTGTTGTCAGTGACACCGATGATCTGTACCGGACATTTAAGAATCTTCTCGAAGACGAAACAGCCCGCAGCACCGCAGGCAAACGTGCAGCACAGTTTGTCCAATCGAATGTTGGGGCAACCGAGAAATTCCTGAAACATCTGGAGCCGTATTTGACGGAGAAGAAATGAGAGAGAGGTTTTAATTATGAGAATTGCGTACTTCGACACGATTGCCGGCATCGCTGGCGACATGACCATGGCCGCATTCGTCAGTGCCGGTCTCCCAATTGATGAACTTGCAGGCGAGCTGAAGAAGCTATCGATCGGCGGATTTGAAATCACCGGCACGCATGTTCAACGAAACAATATCGCGGCAGTGCATGTTGATGTTGTGATCTCTCACGAACCGCATTACCATCGCCACCTCAAAGACATCTACTCTATTATAGAGAAGAGCTCTCTGTCTCCAACTGTGGTGGAACGATCAAAGAGTATTTTTGCAGTGATCGCCCAAGCCGAGGCGAAAGTCCACGACACAACGATTGAGAAGGTACACTTTCACGAGGTTGGTGCCCTGGATTCGATTGTCGACATTGTCGGCGCAGCAATTTGCCTGGAGAAGTTCGGGATTGAACGTGTGTATTCCTCCCCCATGCGTCTCGGAAGTGGAGGGTTTGTGAAAACTCAACATGGCACGATGCCAATACCCACGCCGGCAACACTGGAGATCCTCAGAGATTATCCCACAGTCCTCACGTCAATCCCCCATGAGCTCACAACCCCCACGGGGGGCGCTATCATCAAAGCGCTCTCCTCAGGAGTGCTCAAGGATGAGTTGCTCACTGTGCAGGCAATCGGGTACGGGGCAGGCACAAAAGAAATCCCCGAGACGCCAAACCTCCTTCGGCTCATGATCGGTGATCTGCCGAATGACTACGAGCGGGACGAGCTGATATCCGTTGAGACGAACATCGACGACATGAATCCCCAGGTCTATCCATACCTCATCGAGAAGCTCCTAGCATCCGGTGCGCATGATGCCTACCTGGTTCCAATCATCATGAAGAAGGGGCGACCCGGCATTCTGCTTTCGGTCATGGTCAACTCCACCAAACTCGATGACATCGTCAACCTCATCTATCAGCAGACATCTACCATTGGTGTGCGGATTCAACACGTCGGGCGCAAGAAGCTTCCGCGGCGTCAACTGGAAGTGCATACTTCATTCGGCCTGGTCAAAGCAAAGGTTGTTGCGCGCGAGGGGAGAGAGATCATCACCGCTGAATTTGAAGAGTGCAAACGCATCGCGGATGACCACAACCTGCCATTGATGGAGGTGATGCGACAACTTGAGAATGAAATACTATCAATCACCTGAAGGACCGTTCAATGTTCCACACTCCGGGGTCACTACCCCTCCCAGTGGTTCCCGCTACGATTCCCCACCCCGTTTTCTGCTTGCTCCTTTGGTCGGAAACTCGTTATATATGTGGAGCTATTCTCCATATTAATCCCTTAGCCATAGCCGAGGAATAGATGAAAACCATCCTGCTGTTACTTGGTATTATTGCCTTCTCCGCAAGTGAAAGCAATAGTCAGATCGCTCAAGGTCCCGCAGCCGGTTCTGTCGCAAGCGGCGCCGTCGTTAATACGAACAACTACGCAGATTTTAATTCGGCGGCTGATCCGGGACCCATACACGTGCATCCGATCGTCCCACTCTCGCCCCAGCCAGCGAACATGACGCCCCCGACTGCACCCGAAGGATCAAACCTCTTTGCGGACCCTTCGCTGCAATTCGACAGGCCGCCGGGACCCCCACCGATCACTCTGGCTAGTTTTCAGGGTAACAATCAGACCAGCGGAGTTCCTCCCGATCCGTGCGTGGCTGTGGGACCAAATCATATCATGCATCTTGTCAATAGTTCATTCCGCATCAGCGACAAGAACGGCAACACCCTCAAGACAATCAGCGCTGATTCGTGGTTCAATAGCGTCCTTCCCAGCAATGGGGCTTTTGACCCGCGTGTATTCTACGATACACATGCAAATCGTTGGTTCATGGTTTGGGACAATCAAAACGATGTATCTCTCACAGCGTACTTTCTTGTTTCTGTATCCGACGATGACAATCCACTCGGTGTGTGGTTCAACTGGGCTCTGCCTGCGAATGTGTTTGGTTCAACCAACAGCGGAACGTGGCAAGATCACGAAACCGCAGGCTTCGATAGCCGGGCATACTACATCACGGGTCGACATTTCGGCTATGTAAGCGGATACTACCGTAATGCCGTCCGCGTACTTCCCAAGGCACAATTCCTCGGAAGCACTCCAGGTCCGATTACGTGGTGGGATTTTTGGTCGTTGCGAGATTTGGGAGGCAATGACGTGGACATGGTTCGCCCATCCTTCGTGTATTCCAATCCCAACGAATACTATCTTGCAGGACCTCCCTCATTTAGCGGTGGATCATACTTTGCACTCTTTCGCATCACGAATCCACTGGGCACACCGGCAATTTCCTGTGTTCACGTGCCGGTAACGGCCTGGAGTGAGGCCCCGCTCGCAAGTCAGCTTGGCGGAGGGACGCCGCTCGAATCCGGGGGGTCGCGTGTTCGCAGCGAACCCATCTACCGCGACAGCTCATTATGGGTGGCACATTCAATCAACAACGGCGGGTATTCGGCTGTCCGGTATATTCGCATCAACACCCCGACAAACACAGCAGTGGAGGATGCCGCGATGGGCGCCCTTGGCTACTGGCATTTCTATCCTGCCATGGTCGTTGACAAGGACAACAACATCGGGATTACATTCTCAAGGTCGGCAGAGACGGAATACGTTGGGGCTTACTACACGTGGAGGTTGAGCTCCGATCCTGCGGGGCAATTTCGTCCGACGGAAACAATGAGGCCCGGGGCAGGTAACTATGTTATCAGCACAGACCGCAACCGGTGGGGTGACTACATGGGCGCCGCTCTCGATCCGTCCGACAAGAACAACATGTGGTTCCTCACTCAGTACACCTCCGGTCCGAACAGCTTCGGTGTTTGGGTAAATGGTGTCCGCGTCGTCCCGTTCCCGGGAAGCCGGATTCGTACCAATTCAGGCGCGGTCGACTTTGGCAATGTTGAAGCCGGATTTACGAGCGATACAACCACGATCACCATTACCAATCTAGGGGCAAGCACTTTAACGATTTCCTCCATTGCGAGAACCCAGACAACGTATTCGCTCCTGAACCTGCCGACATTCCCCGCAAATATCGCGACGTACGATTCGCTCAAATTCCGGGCGATCTTCCGCCCAGTGGCACACGGAGTAGTGAACGATACGATTACACTGGCATGTAATGATGTGACCAATCCGAACGCGAAAGTCGCCCTTCGCGGCAAAGGGATTGTCATCGGCACGGCACAGCGAGGTACCATGTACGCGACATCGGCCTTCGTCGACCCCACGCCCAGCCGACTGTATACTTTGAATTTGACTACAGGCGCCGCCACTCCGGTAGGCCAAACCGGAGTGAATGAGATTGATGGACTTGCAGTTCGCGCATCAACCAGAGAACTTTACGGTGTGTTCCCCACTGCCACAGGCACAACTCTTTATCGCATAAGCAGCCTGTATGGTGATGCCCTGTTCAACCGCGCGCTCGGCATCCCGAACCTGCGTGCAATTGCGTTCACCCCGACAGGTGACACCCTCTACGGCGGCACGTCCAACGGGAGGCTCTATCGCATCAACGCTGCCACGGGTGATACTTCCTACATCGGCACCGCACAGGGAAAATCCTACAATAGTTTCTCCATTAGTCCCACCTCGGGCCAGTTGTGGGCTACTGGTCGCTCTCCAATTTTCCACAGAGATTCAATCTACTTCGTTAGTAGAACCACAGGTGCAGCAACAGCCATGGGCAGAACCGGCCTTGGCAGCATCACTCCTTCCATTGCATTCGACAAACAAGGGAGGGCATATGCAATCATCGGCATCAGCTCGCAAACGAATACGCTGTACTCGCTTGACACGCTTACGGGACTAGGAACGTTGATTGGATCAACCAATGTCGCCGGCCTTCAGGCAATGGCCATGAGAACCGATTCATCAGGCTCCGTGGGTGTCGTTGAGAGAGTTCCCACAGGAATTCCAGAGACGTTCTCGCTCAAACAAAACTACCCCAACCCATTCAACCCGACGACACAAATCCGGTATGGTCTCCCGGTGCAAAGCCGGGTCGCAGTTACCGTCTACAACATCATGGGACAGGAAGTCGCTC
>DPLS01000326.1 GCA_003541875.1 Bacteroidota bacterium
GAATCCTGCCAGCCGCCGCCCGACCCGCCGAGCCATTCACCAAGAATAGCGCGGGCAGCAATCGTGCGCCGTTCACTCTCTGTCAATGAGCCAGTGAGAGATAACGCCTGTCCCGTTGCACGCATGCAGACCGCAATAATCGAGGCGAGCAATGTTGTCGAGACGGCAAGCCGTGATCCTTTTGGAATTCCGTTTACCTGGGTCACGATTTCGATTCCCAGACCCGGTCCCACCAACCGGTGCAGGAGTTCCTCAAGGGATTGATTCACGCCTTCCATACCTGGAGGGACGACTCCTGACGCAATCACGGCAGCTTTGAGCAAGCCAAGATAGTCAGCGGCATAGTCAAAAAGCTGGGCAAACGAACTCACCTCACTGACCGCTCCGAGGTCGGTGCTGACCAGACGAATGATCGGTGCGTCTATGATTCGGAAGAATGCTTCAACAGGAGGACGCGGCGCTTGCCGGGTCTCGTAATCTCTGACTGCGAGATCGATGGAAATATTCAGGACGCGCGCACCTTCGGGGAAGTCCATCCCCAAAAAGAAGATATCGCTCCAACCGCTGTGCGACAAGTCCATGCGCACGGGAGTGCACTCATGCAGGATTGGGAACAGACCATGCTTCTGCTTGAGAAGAGAAGGAACCACGCGTAAGGGATGATCCATGGGATGCCGCGCTCGAAACATCCATTGGTTTCCATGTACAGAGCGAACGCTTGCGCGCACCTGGTTTGCCAGAGTTTGGAAACCAAGATTGCGATAGGCAGTGGCAAGCGCGCTGGAAATACCATCATGAGGTCCATTCGACTTCTGTGAAGAGAGAAATCGCTGAATCGCCTCTTCAAACCGGCGATGCAAGAGATCATCAAATCCATCAGCGGGGATCAGTCCGCCCGGCGCTACCTCCTTGCTCGTTGGGATGTGAAAACGGTGAATTGCGTAGAGAAAAAATAGTGCCCGTACCTGTTCATACAGACTCGGACTCGCGTGACGAAACATCTCAAGAGCCTCACACTCGTCGAGCAGTTGCTGAAGAGTTGCCGACTGGCAGAACGCATTGAGCGCCTGATCACGGGTAGCCGGGTCGGTTGCCCTGATGAGATCAATCAGTACGCTCATTCCTTCTTCCTTTCGCTTGCATGGTGTTCCCGGAGCAGGAGCGTCTCCATGAGCATCCCAATAACTTCATCGCGGTCCTTGCCGCTGAGCGCGAGCGAAAGCTGCGCATTCAGCAGTCCGTACTTGACGCCTACGTTGTAACGGTAGTCGCTCATCTCGAGGGCAAGATATTTCTCCTTCCGGGCGAGTTGATGGAGGGCATTGGAGATGGTGGGAAGTCGACCGTCCGACCGGCTCTTGAGCTCATCATCTAGGATTCCCATCACGGAAGGAGTCAGCACATGAATGCCGAAGAAGCAGAGATAGTAGCCTGCGCGCAGGCCGGGAACAAGCAGCTTTTGTTCAGCTTCTGTGGGCGTCGGTTTTTCGATCACAGTCTCAACTGCCAGGAGATCGTTCCTGCCGTGGATTCGCTTGCCGCTCACCGCTCCGAAGTTTGGCAGAAGGCCTTCACGTGTTGGTTGTACTGCAGACACAGCACAGGATTCCGCTTCAGCCGCCTCGACCACGCGTTGTGCGCATCCTTTCTCCATCTTGCTCACGTAGAGATGATCGCCGATGAGATGTAGAAAGGGTTCATCGTTCGTGAAATCTCTGGCGCACCAGACGGCATGGCCGTAACCGCGTGGCTCGGGTTGAAATACAAAGGAAAGACCCCCGCGTTGATCACCTGCAACGGAACGAAACGCGACCTCATCCTGCGGATTGATCACCATACAAATATCGTGGATACCCGCCCGCGCAACCTCTGCGATAACAACGCTGAGAACTGATTTCTGTTGGCCATCACGATCGATGAGCATTTGAAGTGGCAGGTTCCGTTGCCCCTCGCCGGCTGCCGTGATGACTGCCTTCTTAATTTTCATAGTGGGTTCCTCGAATCAGACATACAATGATGTTCTGGGTTGTTGCTACGTTAGGAATAGCGTATCGAATCATACCATGCTATGATTTTTTCTCCTTACAATCTACTGCACGTGAGTAGTTACAATTCGCCGGTGCCTGCCCGCCTTGTGGCGAATCGGCCTGTCTCTTTCTATCGGAAAGCCGACCTACGGGTCTGTCGACCCGCAGGGTCGAGAACTGGTTGGTCGGGAGTTTGCCACACGAACGAACCCAGCTCATTCACCTCAGTGGTGGATGGTCTCATTGTTGTTCGTGTTGTTGATATCGTTCAATTCCCCGACGTAAAAAGACTCCGAATCTCCTCTGGGTCCAAAGCGCGACTGTAGATACGGACTTGGTCAATTGACCCAATCCAACTCCCGATGCCATTTGAATGAGCGTAGCCGAAGTAGGCAGGCGAATAGGACCCAATGCTCGAGTGATGTGCATCGTTGAGGTGAATCAAATCCTCAGGTGGGAGGGGTGTTTCCGCTTTCTCTTCACCATTGATCCATAGCTGGGATGAGCTGCCGCGACGGTAAACTCCAACGACATGGACCCAGGTGTTGAAGAGCATATTCGTCGATACGCCATACCACGCCGAAACGAGCTTTGTAGAGAGAGTCATACGTCGGTCGACAATCTGTAATTGTACTTCACCTGTCGCTGCACCGAGATAGACAGCCATTCTCCGCCCATCAAACTCCGGTGCAAAGAGCCAGGCGGAAATTGAGAAAGCAGGTAAATCATGCCGAACAATGCCATCGGGGATCGAGATATGTGAGTCGTTACCATCAAATGAATACGCGCTGTTTGAGTTCCCGTCCCGGTCATTGCAGAGTTTCGCTCCCTTGACAGTTCCATCGTAGCCATGACCACTCTCGTCACTTGCATCTCCACGGAATGGATAGAACGCGACCAATCCCGAATCGAGAGCCGAGATGTTCCGGAAGACATGAAGAGAGGAGATGTCCCGAATGGGTATCGTGAGCGACCCTAGGATACTCAGTACTTGAAGTGATTCGTGTGCGAGAATCCCACGCAATCTCTCGCCGCTTCTGAGTGAAGCGGCAACCGGTTTATCTGCGTCGGCGAATTCGATGGACCGGAGCAAGCCGAGCGCAAGCTTCAGGGTTGCGTATTCGGTCCGAAGTGTTAAGGAGTCTACCTCAGGGTATCCGAGAATCCTTGAGCCATCTCGTAGCTGGATATCAACTCGGACTCTATCCTGATTGCTTGCGGGCTGTGAACTCCCGGAGGCCGGAGTTGTTGTTGACGAATCGAACTGGGAAGCTGCGGAAGATCCGGATTCCTTCGGGCCTGAACCATCTTGTCTGGGATTCTCGCCACATGCACGTGTCCCCGTGAGAGTCATGAAAAGTAATCCGAGAAGAGCGTATCTCGTAATTGGCAAACGTTTCATTCTTTATCTCCTTTTCATGTATTCGTTGTGCATTAGTGATATGTCGGCCTGGCAACCCGCAGAGTGTAGACTGGCAATGTTGCCGCGACAGAATATCATCTCAGAGGAAAGTATCTATGTTCTGTGAATCGCCTCCAGCCCTTTTTCGTTTTTGCTTCCACCGCCCAGTTAAATCCTTCCTCGTCGTTTGGCCAGTAGATCATTCGAGCGCGACCCGCGGGCATTTCGGCCTCGAACGCGATGGCTTGAGGGTCAACATCGCTCCCGTCAGCGAGAGT
>DPLS01000054.1 GCA_003541875.1 Bacteroidota bacterium
CTCCATCTTTTGCGCCTGGAAAAGCTGTTGCTCAAGACGCCGCTGTTCCGTTATGTCGCGATGGACGCCGAAATAGCCAACCACCTTCGCAGCCTGATCGACCACCGGTGAGATAAGCAGGTATGTGAGATATGGCTCTCCATTGCGCCGCCTGTTTTCCACTTCTCCAACCCACACATCACCCGAGCGGATAGTCTTCCACATGTTTTCCCAAAACGATTTCGGGTGCTTTCCGCTGCCGAAGACGTTCGGGTTCCTTCCAATCAATTCCCCTTTGGAATATCCGCTTGCCCGCTCGAACGCAGGATTCACGTAGATGATGCGGCCATCAACGTCGGTTATCTCAAGCGGGTTCAATGTGTAGTGAGCAACATTGGAAAACCGGAGAAGATCAATATCCTTTTGTTTCTCTGCAGAGATGTCACGAACCACAGAAAGACAAAGGGTGTCTGCATCTCTGTTCGACGGAGAGTACAGCGAGAGAGAGACATCGACATCATGTGCAACCCCATCGGGAAGATTCAACATCAGTGTGCAGTGTTCCCGGTGCCTGGTTGCGAAACACGTCGCAAGCGCCGTGGAGAAACCGGAACGTGAGGAGGGATAAAGAAGAGAGGTGAATTGCTTCCCGACGAGTGCCGCCTTGGGTTTCTGGAGCACCGTCGCGGTCGCACTATTTGCCCCGACTATCGTACCATCGTTCGCAACAACAAAACAAAGATCAGGAAGAGAGTCCAGCAGGGCGGCCAGGACTTCTGAGTCAAATGGCTGCGCGTGCAGCCTTTGAGTGTCTTGCGGTATCCCTGTCATTGAACGGTCAAGATCTACTGTGTTGCTGGACAATTGTGGTGGCGTTCTATTTCACGTCCCCCCAGCAATCTACGGTTTCTCCACACCGAATACAAGGTAAGCGAAAGCAGTGTAGACCACCCTAGTGCAACACGACCATTTTTCTCGTCGCAATGTACTCCGCGGCACGAAGTTGATAATAGTAGTCGCCAATGACAACCGCGGACGCGTCGAAGGAAACCACATGCGGTCCCGCAGTCCGCCACCCGTCGACAAGGGTGACCATTTCCTTCCCATCAACGTCATATACTCTGAATGACACAATCGCTAGGCTACAGTCGAGAAGGATTTGCGCCTTTCAGCCTTTTCAATTCCACTGCTTGTTTTCTCCACCTAACGTCCCGATATTATAACAGATAGAAAGAAGCATAACCATGACAATCAAAACCGACAAATCAGGCGGTTCAACCCGCAGTGAACAGCGCCGGGAACCGACCAACGGAAAAGGGGCGCCTCGCACGGGGAAGACGCGTCGCACTCGAAAGCCCGCCGACCAAGGACTTTCCTCCACAACTTCACTTGATCCTTCACTCTATATTAACAGGGAATTGAGCTGGCTCGAATTCAATCACCGGGTCCTTGAGGAGGGACAGGACGAGCGCCATCCCCTGTTGGAACGCGTGAAGTTTCTCTCGATTGTAAGCTCGAACCTGGATGAGTTCTTCATGATCCGCGTTGCGGCAATCAAGGAACAGATACTCGCCGATGTTCTGGAATATTCGCCCGACGGACGGACACCGGTACAGCAGATCAAGAAGATCCACGCCCGGGTCACCCAGATGGTCAAGCAGATGAGTGACTGCTTCTGGAATGATCTGCATCCGAAACTCGCAGCGTCCGGAATTCACCTCCTGAAGATGACTCAGCTCAACAGCCAGGAACAACAGGCGCTCGCGGCTTACTTTTCCAATGAAATCTTCCCGGTACTGACTCCACTGGCATTCGACCCCGGACATCCGTTCCCGTATATTTCCAATCTCAGTCTGAGTCTCGCCGTGGTGGTCACAACACCAAAAGGTGAAGAGCGGTTCGCCCGCGTGAAGGTACCCGATGTGCTGCCACGACTCGTGCAGATTCCTCCAGAGAATGGTGACGGAGTGAGCGTTCGATTCGTATGGCTTGAGGATCTCATCGCAGCACATTTGCACATGCTCTTCCCCGGCATGGCGGTCAAAGAATCATACGCCTTCCGCGTTACCAGAAATGCCGATATCGAAATAGAGGAGGATGAGGCCGAGGATCTGATCCGCTCTATCGCTGAGTCGTTGCGTTTACGGCGCTTCGGATCGGTTGTAAGGGTTGGCGTTCAAAACACCATGCCGGCAAGAATCAGAGACATCCTTGTTGAGAACCTTGCCGTAACGCAGGATGATGTCTACGCGCTTACGCCACCTCTTGGCTTAAGCCACCTGATGGCACTGCTCAAGGTATCACGACCAGAACTCAAGGATGCACCATTTGCACCTGCACAGATCATTCCGGAAGATGAGACCGAGGATATGTTCTCTCTCATGAAGCGTGGCGACATCGTTCTTCATCATCCGTATGATTCGTTCAGCCCTGTGGTGCAATTCATCAGGGCTGCCGTGGCCGACCCAAACGTCCTTGCCATCAAGCAAACCCTTTACCGTATCGGCAAAGAGTCGCCACTAGTTCCCCTTTTCATCCAGGCGGCCGAGGAAGGAAAGCAGGTTGCAGTCCTCGTTGAGTTGAAGGCGCGGTTTGATGAGGAGAAGAATATTGAATGGGCAAAGAAACTCGAACACGCCGGCGTGCACGTAGTATATGGCCTGGTCGGCTTGAAGACTCATGCCAAGATCGCGCTGGTCGTACGCAAGGAGCAGGATGGGCTGCAACGGTACGTTCACCTGGGAACAGGAAACTACAATCCGGTGACGGCGAGGATCTACACGGATTTCGGTCTCTTCACGTGCAGAGAAGACGTCACAAACGATGCAACCGAAGTGTTCAACTATCTGACCGGTTACTCCAAACGGGACACGTACAGCAAGCTCATCGTTGCCCCTGTCAAGATGCGTAAGAAAATCAAGACTCTCATCTCCAGAGAAATCGGTCACGCGCAAGCGGGAAAACCCGCGGAACTCGTGTTCAAGATGAATGCTCTAACTGATCTACAGATGATTGAGATATTGTATGAAGCATCAAGGGCTGGAGTGAAGGTCAACCTGATTGTACGAGGTGTCTGCAGTCTTCGTCCTGGCGTAAAAGGGGTCAGCGATAACATCTCTGTGCGAAGTATTGTTGGACGGTTCCTCGAGCACAGCCGGGTGTTTTACTTCGCTAATGATGGAAAACCCGAACTCTATCTCGGAAGTGCAGATCTCATGGGACGCAACCTGGACCGACGAGTTGAACTGATTTTCCCGATCGAAGACACTCACTGGCAAGAGATCATCAAGCAAGAAGCATTGGATATTCTACTGCGGGATAATGTTCGGGCGCGAGCACTTATGCCTGATGGGACCTACGTACGCGTTCAGCCGGCCGAAGGTGATGAAATGATGGACGCCCAATCCTACACGATCGAGAGTCGCCTCCAACAACCGCGTAGATCTATCCCGCGCGATATTGTCGGGAAGACACCATAGGGCATTCCTGGAACAGGCTGCCATCTATGCCGCTTCGGCCTCCACTTCACTCGTGCGCAGCTTGACGCCAACCCTCTTCAGAAGTTCCGTCGGCAATTCTCCGCCGGCAAACACAAACACATAGTCGTTCTGGAGATTGTGGATGATCTTGTCTCCTTCCTGCACCAGTGCGGCTTCGGGTTTGATCTCCACGACATGTGAGTTGAAGATGGTCTTCAGCTTTCCGGACTGCATGAACTCATGGATCCGGTTTTCGTTCTTTTCCTTGAGCCGGACGAACTCCTCTTTGCGATAGCTGATAGTGACAACGTTTCCTTTCTGGCTGGCAAGTCCCACAGCAGCCTCAATGGCACTGTCACCCCCACCCACAATGAGGAGATGGTTTTGTTTGTAGGTCTCCGCTTCTATCAGCCGGTACATCACCTTGGGCAGATATTCACCGGATACACCAAGTTTGCGCGGACTGCCTCTCCGTCCAATCGCCAACAACACACTCCCTGCCAGGAATGATGCACCCTTCGCCTGCACTCTAAATCCGGGATCAAGTTTGTCAATCGACTCAACTTTGTGTTGAGTGAGCACACTGAGTGAGAACTTGCCGATGATATCCTTCCACATCTCAAGGAGATCCTCTTTGGTAATCTCCGAAATCTTGAGTTTGCCATAGAGTGGCAGCTCGACTGGAGACGTGAGCACAAGTTTCTTCCGGGGATAGTGGAGAACTGTCCCCCCAATCTCATCCTGTTCGAGCACAACGTATTTCAAATTGTTTGCCTTGCATGCAAGAGCAGCGGCAATCCCTGCAGGTCCAGCACCGACAATGACAACGTCATAACCATTCGGAAGATCTCGGCGGCCCTTAGAGACTATATCGTTTATTGCCCTCAGGCCCTGGTTGACAGCATTTTTGATGAGTCCGACACCGCCAAGCTCCCCCACAATGTAAAGCCCCTTCACGTTCGACTCGTAGCTATCGTTATACCAGGGAATCTCCATTCCTTGTCGGGGGGTGCCGAACTGCATCGTAATTGCACCGACAGGACAGACGTCAGCACAGACAGCATGACCGATGCACTTCGTTCCGCTTACAATTGCAGCGTGGCCACCGACAATGCCAAGCACGTCCTCCGGACATACCCGGACACAGCTTGCACATCCAATGCAGGTTGCGACATTGATTTCGGGGTGAAGTGTTGCAGGCGCGAGTGTCCCGGCCTTCACGTTCTTCTCATACGTTCGCGCTGCTTCCTTCCTGTGTCTGACTACCCGGTACCAATACGGCAGCGCGATGGCGGAAACCAACACAAGAAAGATGATGAGCGTGAACACCGATTCCATCAAAACCTCATACTCAACTCGCCAAACAACGAATTGGACGAAATGCCATACCCCTTCAGTATATCGTAGCTCATCATGAAGCCAAGCTGACGGGTGAGCATGAGCATCACGTCAGCACCAACGGTCCGACTCAGATGCCTATCTGCGTAGTTCTTCAGCGTGTAGATGTTCTGTTGATACCGGATATTCACATCCGCGAGCTCCACGATATTTCGTTGCACACTGACGGTAAAACCTTTGGATGAGGAATATTCGTTTGCATTCAGATTGAAGCTGGAACGGACGGAAACTCCTGAAGTAAGCAGGTTGGAAATCCCGAGGGTTGTATAGTTGGAATAGACACTGGCAAAACGGGATTCCGAGGATCTCGGGTAGAATGTGTTCGAGACCATCACACCACCAGGAAGATACAGCGACACCGTTGTGCTAATGCCCGATCGCAATCCAGTCTCGCGCAACGAATCCGGAGTGAACCGGGCAGCCGAAAACGTATACAACGGTCGTGACGCATCGGTCCCAATGCCAAGTGTCAGCATCTCCGTCGCCCGGTAACTCACATTCATAAAGAGGGAGGTAAGCTGCGGGGAAAGTATAAACTCCCCGTTGGACATTTGGCGGAGATCGAATTCTGAGTAACCATAGACTTGCAATCCTTCTGGAGAGTACCACATCACATTGGCGCTGACTACTTCCCTGTCCAAGTAGGAATGATAGTATGTTCGTGCATAAGCAGAAGAAATCGTCAGGTTCGTTGAGTCAGCAGGTTGGACACTGGCAAACAAGGCAATCTTCTTGTACTCAGTGGAAACACCGCGCAACGCATAGCTTGGCTGGTACCCAAGGGTCGTCCCGAGTGTGAGAATGCCAAGTTTTCGTGCATACATTGTTCCGTCGATATATCCAACGGTGGGAGCCACTGCCGGGATGATCCTGCCCAGAGCAATGTCATTCACACCATCATCATATTCGAGTGACAGATTATAGAGTCGTGACTGATTATGCGATCCTCTCGAAAATGGGCTCGTGCGGCCATAGCTGAGCGTGCGCAAATTGGAATACAGTGTGAACTTAAGCGGAATATCAGTTGACCGGGCGTGCAGGTTGACAACAACCCCCGGTTGGGTAGTATTGTACAACGCGTTGTCATATCTCTGTGCGAAATACTGAGCACTCACCCGCCCACCAATTTCGAAAGGGCCTGGCGGGGCAACTATTCTTGTTGAAGTGCCTGACACTCGGGGGGGCTTACTTGCTGCCACTGCACCCATCGCTCCAATCTCAGCAACAAGTTTTGGAGATTCAACATATACACGCGCAACGATGACATTGCCTACACTAATCTCTCTACTCGATCGAACAATCTTGCATGCTGAGGATTTGGAGCTCAGGGCAATAACTTGAAGGACTCCAACGGTGTCTCCCTTGGACTTCACGTAGACAATGGTTGAGTCCTTGAGTCCACTCTCCCTTCCAAGTGAGGTATACACCGTGCCTGCCGCCACGTACGTGACTGTTCCAGTGATTTCCTTCATCTGGCCAAGCAACGCCTGCGCGGAGATCAGCATCAGAACTATTGCTATCGCTCTTCCTCTCATCTACACTCCCCGATGGCAATTGTAACAAGCGGAACTCGCATACGAGTAGCCCCTTACATTAGCGTGTGCGGGATCCATTGCACTCTGGTGGTGTTCATGACAATTGAGACATGTGAAGGTCGTGAAGTTCGCGGTGTTCAGGTGGCAGTCTGAACATGCTGTCCACGTTCTGCGATGCCTTCCGGTATAGATGCGAAAATTCCGCTGGTCATGATTGAATGTCGATGGCCTCCACGCCGAGGTGGAGTGGCATGGGCGACAATCATGCGGAAAATTGGCGACCGTGTGGTTCGGGTTTGCCGACAACTGGAACTCTGCCTCATGACACTGGTAACAATCGTTGAACACCAACTGGTAATTCCCGTTGGTATGACACGATTGACAAGGAGTTGTTGCATGTGTGCCCGTAAGCTGGAACCGGGTAACACTATGATCGTAGGTTGCCCCTCGCCATGTCGAAGTCGTGTGACAGGTTTGACAAGTAGTTGGGAACGTCGCCGCAACATGATTGGGATTGGATGTCTGCTGATACTCGATCCGGTGACAAGCAACGCATTCCGCGGGCAGCGATGTAAACCTATTATCGAGATGACACACAACGCATGGGGCGGCCACGTGTGCCCCCACCAACGGAAATGTCGTGCAGGAATGATCGAAGCTTGCACCACCCGTCAA
>DPLS01000147.1:0-7746 GCA_003541875.1 Bacteroidota bacterium
TTGAGAGGAATTCCGATTTGTTCTTCACTCGTGGCAATGACATTCGCAGGCCCAGTGCGTGCATGAGATGAAGAAGGCGGGCAAACTCCTTCGTACTCAGCAACCCCATGTCTCGCGCAATCCTCGATTCAGCCACCAACCCCGCCGCAACTGCCTCACCATGTCGCAACCTATAACCGCTTACCGCTTCAAATGCGTGACCAAGGGTGTGGCCAAGATTCAATGTCTTCCTGAGGCCGGTTTCAAATTCATCTTTCTCGGCGACCGCGGCCTTCAGCCGAACCGAGCGCTCAATAACATTGCAGAGCGTTCTTCCGTTTCTCTTTCTGATCTGAGCGGCGTTCCTCTCAAGAAACTTGAAGAACGATGCATCAAGAGCGGCGGCAATCTTCACTACTTCTGCCAGCCCGGACTTGTACTCACGCTCAGGTAGTGTCCGTAACAAAAGAGGATCGATGCAAACAGCGGATGGCTGGTGGAAGGCGCCAATCAGATTCTTCCCCAGAGGATGGTCGATGCCCACTTTTCCTCCCACGCTGCTATCGACCTGAGCAAGAAGAGTCGTCGGAACCTGGATGTACGTGATTCCTCTCAGCACGGTCGCAGCAACGTAGCCTGCAACGTCACCAACAACACCACCTCCGAGAGCAACGATAACACTGTCACGGCGGACGCCGCGCTCAAGCAACGCAGAATGGAGAATGTTTACCACATCCGCATTCTTTGATTGCTCGCCGGAGGGGAAGTCGATGAGCCATGTGTCAATCCCTCGAAGCAACAACCCGCACAACAATCGCTGCCCATAGAGCTTCCTCACATTCGTATCTGTGATAATGAAGACAGAAGAACCTTTCCAGTCGCGCGAGATGATCCTGGAAACCCTGGAGAACCATTCACTGACAATTTCTACTGGATAGGTTCGCTCGGAGCGCTTGGTTGACACCCAGATTGTCTTCATGTCATGATGCCTTCATAATGAATCCAATCTACACAATCGTCATCTCCCACTCAAGCACGAGGGAGCCTTTCTTGGAAGTGCCTGTGCTTTTTCTTATCTTTCCGTCGTCATTTGGCAATTCTCTTGGATTGCCAGCTGGCAACGCCGTTCGCCGACCTGCTGGGTGCGGCACAAAAGAATTGTCCAAACACCTATCCTAACTCGGAGAAGCCATGTCCGTCTCTCATCGGCTCCATTCCCCGTTCATTTGGCACATGCGGCAAACCTTCATCGCCCTATCAATATTGACCGCCATGGCATCTGGTCAGAAGCTCGACATGAGTAAGCTGGAGAACATGAAAGCTCGCAGCATCGGCCCAGCCGGCATGAGCGGTCGCGTCACGGCAATTGCTGTTGTGCGCAAGAACCCGGCTGTCATATACCTCGGCAGTGCATCGGGCGGATTGTGGAAATCGGTGAGTGGCGGAGTGAAGTGGGATCCGATCTTTGATACGATGGCAGTGGCTTCAATCGGAGCGCTCGCGCTCGATCAAAACAATCCCGATGTCATCTGGGTTGGCACTGGCGAAGGCAATCCGCGCAATAGTCAGACAAGCGGGAATGGAATGTACAAATCGCTCGATGGCGGCCGCTCATGGACACATCTCGGACTCGACAAGACCCGCAATATACACCGCGTGATCCTCGACCCGACGAACTCTAGCATCGCCTACGCTGCGGCGATTGGAACAGCCTTCGGTGAAACACCAGAAAGAGGCGTGTACAAGACGACGGATGGCGGTACGACATGGCAGAGAGTTTTGTTTGTGGACGAGAGAACCGGCTGTGCGGAGTTGGTAATGGATCCTTCCAATCCAGACAAACTAATTGCCGCCATGTGGGAATACCGACGGTGGCCGTGGTTCTTCAAGTCGGGTGGCCCCGGCTCAGGATTGTACGCCACATTCGACGGCGGCAAAACGTGGAAGAAGCGAACTGACGAAGATGGACTGCCGAAAGGCGAACTCGGTCGGATCGGCCTCGCGATTTCAGCGAGCTGCGCCGACCGCGTCTACGCGATGATCGAGTCAAAGAAGAACGCTCTTTATCGCTCCGATGACGGCGGCTTCAAGTGGAGGAAGATGAGCGACAGTAACAATGGAAACAGGCCGTTCTACTATCACGAAATCTACGTCGATCCTTCAAATGAGAACCGGGTGTACAGCCTATACTCAAGCGCAGTCGTAAGTGAGGATGGCGGAAAGACATTTGAAAACCTGATCGGGAGAATTCACGGCGACCACCACGCGTTCTACATTCATCCGGACAATCCGAATTTCCTGATAGATGGAAATGACGGCGGCGCTGCAATTTCCTATGACCGCGGCAAGACCTGGAGGTTCATCGCCAATCTTCCATTGGGTCAGTTCTATCATATCAACGTTGACATGCAGACACCATACAGAGTGTACGGTGGCTTGCAGGATAATGGCTCATGGTGTGGACCCGCATACGCCTACCAATGGAGTCCAATTCGTAACTCGCAATGGGATAACGTTGGCTGGGGCGATGGTTTCGACGTCGTCCCGGACCGGAGCGATCCACGCTACTGCTATTCCATGTCTCAAGGCGGATATCTTAATCGCGTTGACATGCAGACCAGCGATAACCGTTACATCCGGCCAATTCATCCATCCAACATCCCACTCCGGTTCAATTGGAACGCTGGCATTTCCTCCGACCCGTTCAGTCCGACAACAATCTACTATGGCAGTCAATTCCTTCACAAGAGCACGAACCGGGGAGACACGTGGCAGATCATCTCGCCCGATCTCACAACCAACGACACGACGAAGCAGAAACAGCTCGAAAGCGGCGGCCTCACGTATGATGTCACCGCGGCAGAGAACCATTGCACGATTATTGCAATCGCGCCAAGTCCTGTGCAACAAGAAGTACTCTGGGCTGGGACAGACGACGGCAATGTTCAAGTGACAACAAATGGCGGAACGACATGGACAAACGTCGTACGGAACATCAAGGGCGTTCCCGAAAGCACTTGGGTTCCACAAATTCAAGCATCGACCTATACCGCAGGCGAGGCGTTCGTTGTGTTCGACAATCACAGGCACAATGACTGGACACCGTACGTTTTCCGAACGGCAGACTTCGGAAAATCCTGGACTCGGTTGGTGAACGATAAAGATGTCTGGGGGTACGCACTTTCTGTCGTGCAAGACCCTGTTGAGCCGAAGCTGATCTTCGTTGGAACGGAGTTCGGACTCTACGTCAGCATAGATGCGGGAGAGAACTGGTCGAAGTGGAAGGCAGGGTATCCAACCGTGTCAACCATGGACCTTGCCATTCAACCAAAAGAATCCGACCTCGTGATGGGAACATTTGGTCGCTCGGTGTATGTGCTGGACGATATTCGTCCGCTACGTGAGATTGCCCGCAGAGGCACAACTGTTCTCGATCAGCCGGTTCATATCTTTGAAATCCCCGACGCCGCTCTCACGCGATTCAAAGGAATTGTTGGCGGAGGCTTTGGTCATGGCGATGGCGAGTTCTATGGAGAGAACAGACCCTACGGCGCACGGATTTCGTTTGTCATCAATCCACCGGACACATCCAAGGCAAAAGAATCGAAGGATGGCAAGAAGAAGGAGAGCGCAGCAAGAGATAGTGCCGCAGGATCGCCAGATAGCGTGAAGATTGAAGTGTTGAAGATTGATGGCGAACTCCTCCGCACTCTCAAGGTAGCTGTCAAGAAAGGAATGAACCGGACAACATGGAACTTGGATCGGAAGAGCGAGCGGATGCCCTCCCGTCCGAAGCCTGAATCTGGTGAGTCAGAACCCGGCGGGTGGGATGTCATGCCCGGAACCTACAGGGTTCGCCTCACATATCTCCAGCACATGGACTCGACCACCGTGACAGTGAAACCCGATCCCAGGCTCGCGTTCACCGAGCAAGAGATGACTGTCAACACGGCTTTCTTCGACACGCTGTATCGACGGGTACGTGTTGCCACAGATGCGGCCGACCGGCTGAGAGCCGCAAAGAAGACGATAGAGCAAATCGCCGGCATTGTCAAAGTTCGAGCCGACTCAAGTGCGAAGAAGGTAAAAGAGCTTGGCAATGCACTCCAGGATTCGATCAAGACATTGAATGAGATGATTGAGGACCGGGAAGTGCAGGGAATTCGTGGCGACCCCTCGTTGTTGGAAAGCAGGTTCAACATGGCAGCCTCGTACGCTGGCTCTTCATGGTATCCGCCCGGAGAAACGGAGCGAATCGCCCTTCACCAGGCTGTCGAGAGTCTGAAGAAACTCGCTGACTCAATCAACATATTCTTTGAGCGTGACTGGCCAAAATACAAAGATGCCGTGGACGAAGCGAAGATCACTTTTTTCGAGCCGTACGTTCCAATCAAGGTGGATGAATAGGCTCTGCACCCTCAATGGATAAAGGCTACGTCCGTTCTCTGTTCGACTCAATAGCGTACCGCTATGACCTGCTCAATCATTTGTTGAGCGGCGGCATCGATTTCTATTGGCGGCGGCGGGCCATTGAACATCTCAAGAACCTTCAACCGAAACGCATTCTGGATGTAGCCACAGGAACTGCAGACTTCGCCATCGCAGCACTGCGTCTAAGGCCGGGCGAAGTGATTGGCGTGGATATCGCCGAAGAGATGTTGAAGGCGGGGCGTGCAAAGGTGAAGAAGAAGGGACTCGACTCACTCATCACGTTACAGACAGGCGAAGCAGAGAAACTCCAGTTTGAAGTTGGCCGCTTTGACGCTGCAATTGTGGCATTCGGGGCGAGAAACTTTGAGAATCTGGAACAAGGACTTTCCGAGATGCACCGCGTATTGCGCGCCGGAGGCAAAATTGTTGTGCTGGAGTTTTCGAGACCGAGCCACTTCCCTTTCAGGCAACTCTACTTCTTCTACTTCCGGAGAATCCTCCCATCGGTTGGGCGGATCGTATCCAAGAGTAACCATGCGTACACGTACCTGCCTGATACGGTGATGAAGTTCCCTGACGGAGATGACTTTCTTGAAGTGCTCGCGAAGACAGGCTTCTCAAACCTGTTGCAACAACGACTGACGTTTGGAATTGCAACAGTGTACGCGGGTGTCAAGTAGCATTACAGCAACGTCCCTGAGAGAATAACATACGCCACGCTGAAGTAGATCACGAGTCCCGTAACATCAACGAGCGTTGCCACAAACGGCGCCGATGACGTTGCCGGATCAGCGCCAAAACGCTTCAATACAAACGGCAGCATTGAGCCCGACAGCGTCCCCCACATCACCACACCGACCAAGCTTGTCCCAACAGTCAATGCGATGAGGATCCAGTGAGGTCCGTAGAGATCCGAGAAGAGCGACCAGACGCTTATGCGCAGGAAACCAATTGCGCCAAGTATGGATCCGAGCATCAAGCCGGAAAGAATTTCCCGTCGCATCACGAGCCACCAACGATTCAGCGTCACTTCGCCCAACGCCATCGCCCGGATGATCAACGTTGCCGCCTGTGAGCCGGAGTTGCCTCCGCTCGAAATAATCAGCGGGACGAACAACGCAAGCACAACCGCTCTCGCGATCTCCTTCTCGAAGAAGCCCATCGCTGTTGCGGTGAGCATTTCGCCGAGGAAGAGGATAACGAGCCAGCTTGCCCGCTTCTTCACCATGCGCGTCAGCGAGATTGTTGTGTAGGGTTCATCAAGAGCTTCCACACCGCCGAACTTCTGGATATCCTCTGTGCTCTCCTGTTCCGCTACAGTGAGAACGTCATCCACAGTCACGATCCCGAGAAGATGTCCGCTGTCAGATACAACTGGAAGTGCGACGCGGCTGTATTTGGAGAAGGCGTTCACGGCCGTCTCTTGGTCGTCAGTGGGTTTGAGGGCGATAAAGTTCTCGTTCATCAAATCCGCAACGTTGCTGTCGAGGGGCGCCAGAAGTATCTCGCGGATCCGAATGTCGTCGATCAGAATCCCCTTCTCATCAACAACATAAATAACGTTGAGTGTCTCACTATCCCTACCATATTGCCGGACGTGATCAAGCACTTCCTTCACCGTCCATTGCGTTCCTACAGCGATATAGTCCGGAGTCATCAATCGCCCGACACTCTCTTCGGGATAGCCGAGAAGGCTTTGCGCGACCTTGCGTTCTTCTGGAGAAAGCAGCATGATCACATCCTTCACGACGGAACCCGGAAGTTCCTCAAGCAGAGCCGTTCGATCATCGGGTTGCATTTCGTTCAGGATCGTACCGACTTCTTCTTTGCCAAGAGCTTTGAGGAGAGCTTTCTGTGAATCCACATCGAGGAACGCAAAGGCTTCGGCAGCGATATCCTTTGGAAGAAGACGGAAGATGACAGCCTGGTCACGCTCGGGAAGGTCGCCGATCAGTTCGGCAAGGTCGGGTACAAGGAAGTCACTCAGCAATTCCTTCAATGTAGCCACGTCTCGGGATTGAATGAGCGCTTCAAGCTCAGGAAGAATGGATTTGCCGATCAAGGAGAGTGTTCCTCACATTGGATGAAGGTCGTGCACAACGTACTAACGAATGGGATTGAAATCAACGCGAAAGTGTTTTTCCTCCCACATTTTTTCAGTATCTTGGGGCGTCACTGTCGTATTCAACCATCAACAACTCCATTCACATGGCAGAGAGAATCATTCGTATCGGGCACAGCCCCGACCCGGACGACGCCTTTATGTTCTACGGACTCGCAAGCGGCAAAGTGAAGCTTGAGGGAATCACCATCGAGCATCGACTCGAAGACATCCAATCTCTGAATGAACGTGCGATGCGTGCCGAACTGGAAGTCACGGCAATCTCGGCTCATGCCTTTCCGTACGTTGCAGACAAATATTGGATTATGAGAACTGGCGCGAGCATGGGTGAAGGCTACGGGCCCGTGATCATTTCACGCAAGTACAAATCACTCGCCGATTTGAGCGGAAAAACAGTTGGCACCCCAGGACCCCTTACGACAGCAACCCTCCTGTTCAAGACGTTCACCAACGGCATCAAGAACATTGATATGCCGTTCGACAAAATCATGGACGCGGTGGATAAGGGTACAGTCGATGCCGGATTGCTGATCCATGAGGGACAGATTACTTACCAATCACTCGGCTACAACAAGGTGCTGGACTTCGGAGAGTTCTGGGAGAAAGAAACAAACGTGCTTCCCTTGCCCCTTGGACTTGATGTTGTCAGAAAGGATCTTGGTGAAGATCTCGCTCGAAAACTCTCCCACGGATTGAAAGAGAGCATTGCCTACGGCTACGCACATCAGGATGAAGCCATTCCTTATGCCATGCAATGGGGTCGGGGGATTGACTACAAACTCGGCGAGAGGTTTGTAAAGATGTACGTGAGCGAGCTGACGATTGATATGGGGGAAAAGGGAAAGAAGGCGCTTGAGCTTTTGTTCAGAAGAGGATTTGAGCGGGGGCTGATACCGAGCGCGCCTGAAGTGAAACTGGTATGATGGGACACAGATTGGAATGATCAGTTCAACCTGTGACCATCTTCTGTTGCAGTGTCATCCGTGTTCTGCTTCTCTCTACGCCGCAACATCTGCAGTCAGGGGATACTCGCGAATGACTGCATACACCGTGGTCCGCTGGGCTGCAGCAAACCCCGACGCATGAATCATCTCGATGCACTCTTCTGTATTCGTCTTGTTGACAAAATTAGCAGCCGCGTGGACGTTCTCCTCAAGCAGCGTACCGCCAAAATCATCCGCTCCAAAGTGAAGGGCGATTTGCCCGGTCTTCTT
>DPLS01000147.1:8089-9199 GCA_003541875.1 Bacteroidota bacterium
GGCGTCGCGTAGTGCGGAATGATTTTTTCCAGCGGAGTGTTGCCGGGCTTGAAACTCCATGGCACAAACGCCGTGAAGCCGTGATACTCATCCTGCAACTGACGAATGGACTCAAGATGCTCCACGATGTCCTCGTCTTTCTCAAGATGTCCGTACATCATCGTCGCTGTCGATTTGAATCCGACCTTGTGAGCCTCTCGCATTACATCCAACCAATCAGCGCTCGTCCCCTTCTTGCTGCTGATCTTCTTCTTCACCCGATCAGAGAGAATCTCCGCTCCGCCACCGGGAATCGAGCGCTGACCGGCATCCCACAATCGCTGAAGTACTTGAGGAACAGTTAGCCCAGCCACCTCAGCCATCCCCAAGATTTCAGACGTGGAGTAGAAATGCGGAGCAACACCGGGCACTTCTCTCACCGTTCGCTCGATCATCTCCACGTAGTAGTCAAACGGAAGTGCGGGATTCACTCCACCCTGCAACAGTATCGTTGTGACACCCTTTGCTGCCGACTCCTTGAACTTCTGGATCATCTGATCGACAGTGTATGTGTACTCCCCCGCCTCTCCCGGATGCCGGTAGAACGCACAGAAAATACAATCAACATTGCAGACGTTTGTGTAATTCGGATTAGTGTCAATCACGAATGTGATGCGTTGTCCGGGATTCTTTTTGAAGCGCACTTCGTTGGCAAGACCCCCGAGATCGAGAAGTTGACTCTTCTGAAGGAGGAACAAGCCCTCCTCAGCAGTCAATCGATTACCGGAACGAATCTTTGTGTAGAGGTCTGAAGGCTGCATGCTTACCTTTCAAAAACGAATCCGATCATTTCTTTGTCTCCGGGTACGGAGCGAGACGACATCCACGACTTTCGATACCCCTTCACGGCCAGGAAGTCGATGAGATCGTGTTGCGGCACGAAGTTCATCTCTGCAACTTCGTTGTATCGCTCAATCGATGGAAGGAGCTTCTCCTTCATTGTTATGGAAGAGACGCCGGGAGTCTGCTCCTGCTCAATAATATAGAACCTGGACGGAGTGAAACGTAGCATATTCTCAAGGCCTCTTCTCCAATCCACATGCAAGAGCACAAGAACCAGAAGCACCGCGT
>DPLS01000420.1 GCA_003541875.1 Bacteroidota bacterium
GGCGAGGGTGTCACTTAGCACTACGCAGTCCTCATAGAGACGGCAAACAGTTCGATCAGCCACCGTACTTCCAGGGGGAGTCGGCAACAAGGAGCGGTCGAACGTCTTCTGAATGCTCGGCATGCACCACTTCCATGAGTACAACAGCGTGGTCTCCACCTTCTTCGATGATCTTGCGAACCCGGCACTCAAGGTATGATGAAATGTTCCTGAGAATGGGGGAAGAAGTCACGCCTTCAACAAATGGCTCACCGTTGAGCAGCTCGTCCGCCATCCGGGTTGTTGACAGGAACTTGCGGGCAATCCCCTCTTGATGCGCTCCCAGGATATGCACCGCGACAGCCCGGCTTTCCGCAAGACACTCGAACAGACTACTCGTCGGTCGAATTGCGGCCATGATGAGGGGCGGCTTGAACGACGCTTGTGAAAGCCATGACACGGTCGCGCCGCCAAATTTCTTGCCTGAACGGGAGGTGAGAATGTACAACCCGTTAGAGATCATCCGCAACGCAGCTTGCTTCTTGTTAGGATCCATTTGCATCGCCACAAGTTTGGGAATTGGTGGAGTTTAAGTTACGGAGAAACAATGCCAGATTCCAAAGGCCCTAGATTCTTCTCAGCCCAATGGAAACAAAAACCGCCGCGACCTTTCGGCCTCGGCGGGATCTGCACACTAAGGTTCCCCCTAACCTATTGCTGGCCCATCCTCATGCGCCGGCGCTGTATATCGCGCATCGCTTCCCTCAACTCTTTTTCAAACTGTCGTTCGAAGAGCAGATATTTGCCTCGCTGTTCAGCCGAAAGAACGTCGGACAGTCCGTCGAAGAACTTCTGGTCTTCTTGCGCCAGTCCGTCATTGGCAGCAGCAAGTTCCGGGAAGAGTTTCTCGAATTCCTTCTCCTCCGAATTATTCCGAACAAGTCGCTCGATCTTGTCAAGGACGTCCATCTTCTCCTTCGCCAGATCACGCTTGGCATTGTCGTGTTCGTTAAGTCGGGCAAAGAACCTGACCGACTGTTCTTCCTTCAGATCCAACATTTCAATGAGACGCACCTTCTTGAAGTGCTCAATTCTCTCAAATGGTCTTCGATCATCGGGAGGAAATGGTTGAGCACACACGGTCCAGCTGACAAGCACCACCGTCAGGATCAAAAGCAGTAGTTGGTTTTTCATGAATGTTCTCCGGTCATCGTTTCTCACTTAGAGGTTCTTCTTCAAATCAAGAGCGGCCAGCAATGTTGCGACTTCGGCATCGTCCATATTCTCCACCAACAGTTCATGATTCCCGGATGCTGCCAAATATTCCGTAATTTGCTCACCAGAAAATTGGAAGATATCGGATGACAGATCGGCTGTCGATAGCGAAAGACCAACCTGTTCGGGACGTACGAGAAGAGAATCCACAGCATCCTCGGGAAGGGTGCCCATCAGCGAAGCGACCGAGCTTTCTTTCTTCGGCAACTCCGGGGCGTAGTAGTGAAGACCAATGAAGAAGAAGAGTATCGCTACCACCCCGGGAATGGCAACGCGTGCGGCCCAGCTGATCGAGATGGCCTTGGCACTGGACGCTTCATCAATCCGCTGGTTGGTTTTGACGAGCAGGTTCGACCAATACGTTTGCGAGATGGAAACCGGGGTATCATGCAACTCCTCAAGTCGCCGGTTCAACTCTTCAACGGCGCAGCGTTCATCCTGCTCGGACGGCTCATCAAGAGTGTGTCTAAGCTTCATCCTTTAATGACTCCTGCACTTTCCTCAGTGCGTGAAAATAGTTCGCCTTCAATCCTCCGACCGACGTCTTCAACACTTGCGAGATTTCTAGGTACGACATCTCGTCGTGGTAGCGCATCACAAACACGGCACGTTGCTTTTCGGGAAGATTGGCAATCGCCCGGTCAAGGTGTGATCGCATTTCTTCGAGCTCAAGATCCTTGTGCGGGTTGTCCGGCGCCGGCAAGATCCGATTGATGATATCACTTTCCCGCAAGTAGCCAAGCACCTGTTGCTTCCGAATCGCATTCAACGATAAGTTCACGGCAATGCGGTAGAGCCACGTGAAGAAACTCGCATCGCCCCGAAAATCACCCAAGGCCAGATATGCCTTCACAAACGTTTCCTGCGCGATGTCATCGGCCTCTTCATGGCTGCCCACAATGCGTCGCGCTGTCCAATACACACGTTGCTGGTAGCGCCGCATCAATTCTGTGAAGGCTTGACGCTTGCCGCCACGAACCTCATTGACAAGTTCTAGATCCGAAGACTGTTTCATCAACTGATTGCCAGTGACAGTTCGCTTGAATATTGGACACCCAACTCATGAAATAGTTTAAGTCAGAAAGCCTTCCGCAGCTTCTTCAATGTGGCCCGCATATCTTCGGAGATAATCTTGGTATTCGCCAGGACTGGCATAAGGTTGGTGTCGCCGTTCCATCGAGGAACAATGTGGAAATGAATGTGATTGTCAACTCCAGCTCCGGCAGCCCGGCCAATGTTCGCTCCGAAGTTATACCCCTGCGGCTTCATCACCTTGTCCAGCGCCTTCTTGGCTCGCTGTGTTGTTGCCATAATCTCAACAAATTCCTCCCCCCTGATATCCTCAAACCGTCCGGTCTTCCGATATGGCACAATCATCAAGTGCCCACTATTATAGGGATAGCGATTCATGATGACAAAACAGTGCTTTCCCCGCCACACGATAAACTGCCCGTCATCGTCATTCGCTTCAAGCGCAGCCGTAAAGATGCTCTCGCCTCTCCTCTTCTTCTTGGCTGGTTTCTTGAACGTGTCAATGTACGTTGACCGCCACGGCGACCACATTTGATGCATGGTGACTCCTCTTGGGACTTGGAGGTGACAAAGAAAAAGGTTGGGCCCTGGCGCCCAGACCCCAACCTTCCGTCACATTGTGCTTCGTGCTATGCTTCCTGCTCTTTGTTCTTGTTCTTCTCTGAAGCCTGGACAATCTTATCCGCCTGCTCTCTCGGCACTTCTTCATAGTGAGACATGCTGGCTTTGAATACGCCCCGACCGCCTGTCTTCGATCGCAACACGGTTGCATACGTGTGCAACTCAGCCGCCGGCACCTGCGCCCGGATCACTTGATATTGACTTACTGAATCCATGCCGAGAATTTTTCCCCGTCGGCCCGAGATGTCTCCCATGACATCACCCATCGAATCCTCAGGGACCTTGACCTCGATGATGTAGATCGGCTCGAGCAGAATTGGTTTTGCCTCCATGAACCCCTTCTTGAAAGCCTGCGATCCGGCAATCTTGAACGCCATTTCAGAGGAATCCACATCGTGGTAGGAACCATAGTGCAGCGCCACACGGACATCGACGACAGGGTAGCCGGCAAGAACACCATCCTTCATCGTTTCCACCACTCCCTTTTCCACTGCCGGAATAAACTTGCCTGGCACGACACCACCCACGATCTCATCTACAAATTCAAATCCTTGTCCGCGTTTCAACGGCTCAAGGCGAAGATGTACATGTCCATATTGCCCATGGCCGCCTGACTGCTTCTTGTGCTTGTATTCAGCATCCTTGGCAATACCTTTGATCGTTTCGCGGTACGGCACTCTCGGCTCGATGAGATCAACTTCAACATTGAATTTCTGCTTGAGGCGCTTCACCACGACGTTGAGATGCTGCTCCCCCTGTCCGCTGATAATCGTCTGGTGAATCTCAGGATCGACGCGGAAAAGAAACGTCGGGTCTTCCTGGTGCAGCGAGTGGAGCCCTGTCGAAATCTTGTCCTCATCGCCTTTTGCTTTGGGTATGATTGCCGCATGGAAGACAGGCTCAGGAAACTCGATGGAAGGATAAATAATTGGAAAGGTTTTTGTGCTGAGCGTATTGTTGGTATGAGTATCCTTGAGCTTCACCACAGCACCGATATCACCAGCCATCAGCTTTCCAACTTCCTTGCGGTCTTTCCCGTTCATCGTATACAACTGAGCCAGTCTCTCCGGTTTTCCGTTGGCTTCATTGATGAGGTCCAAGCCCGGAGCAATCGTCCCGGAAGAGACTTTGAAAAACGACATCTCCCCCACGTGGGATTCGGATACCGTCTTGAAAATAAACAACGACGGGGCACCACTCGGATCCTGCTTCACCACAATGTCCTTCTTCTCCTGTCCATTCGGTGCACCAGGCTGGATGCCGTGAAGATCGCCGATCTCAAATGGGGCAGGACAATACTCCACCACAAAATTCATCACGCTGGTTACACCAACATTCGCCGTGGCTGCTGCGCAAAAGAGGGGGAACACTTTCCGGTCGCGAATACCAACCCGCAGACCTTTCTTCAGTTCGTCATCTGAGAGCGCCCCCTGCTCCAGGTACTTGTTCAGGAGGCTTTCGTCTGTTTCTGCAATCAATTCCACAAGTTGCTGCCTTAACTCACCTGCGCGGGCTTTGGCTTCGGCAGGGATATCTTGCTCGACATACTTTCCGTTGGCCCCTGGTGTGAATTTCAACAATTTCATTCGGACGACATCAACAATGCTGTCGAAACCCAGCCCCTGCTTCAGCGGAAATTGCACGGGAATAACATCGTGGCTGATCAACTCGTGTGCTTGCCTGACAACCTTATCGAAGTCCGAGTTTTCATGATCGAGCTTGTTCACAACGAATACCGTTGCATTCCGAAGCTCTTGTGTATACTTGGAAACAATCTCGGTGCCGACCTCGACTCCTTCGACTGCTTTCAGGAACAGAACAGCAGTCTCGGAAACACGCAAGGCCGCCTTGACTTCGCCGGTGAAGTCGGTGTAGCCGGG
>DPLS01000277.1:0-190 GCA_003541875.1 Bacteroidota bacterium
CCGCAGAGATCGGTGGAGAGAATGCGCCAGCGCTGAGAACTCAAATCGTCGTGCCTGCGGCCGGAACGTACGATCTCTGGGTGAGCTTCTGGGGAAATCCAACAACGTCTGCAGATTGGCGGATCAGAGCGGGACTTTCTTCGGGCGCGACGCAGTTGTTCCGGCAGATGGCATGCAAGCAGGTTGAACC
>DPLS01000277.1:425-736 GCA_003541875.1 Bacteroidota bacterium
AGATGGCATGCAAGCAGGTTGAACCTGCGGACCATGACTCCACGCTCGTGCTTGCCGGTGGAGGAAACACGTTTCTCTATCAAGCATATGTCGGACGCGTTCAGGTTTCAGTGAACGATACATTCAGAGTGTATGTGGACGACGATGCTGTTCAGACCGGCACTACGGGTACGCTTGTGGGAAACACCTGCCGTACATGGTATGATGGCATTAGCTATGCAAGGGTCAATGGTTCTCCGGTTGCTGTTGTCGAACGCAATGAACTTCCAACGGAATTCAGCCTGAGTCAGAACTATCCTAATCCATTCAAT
>DPLS01000277.1:815-4820 GCA_003541875.1 Bacteroidota bacterium
GATTTCGGACAACTTTCCAATTGGAGGATTGTATGATTATGTCAAAAAAGTTGCTAATCTCTGGGCAGATCCATCACTGAAATTAAAATATGATACTACCGTCGGTGGTGAAAAAGTCGAAGAAAAAATTCTACAATGTTTTACGCTTTACCAAAACTATCCTAATCCATTCAATCCAACAACATCCATCACCTATTCGCTGCCGAAGCACGCTCATGTTGATTTGAAAGTCTATGACCTTCTTGGGCAGGAAGCAGCGACATTGGTGAATAGAGAAGTGCTTGCCGGTACCCACAGCGTCGGCTGGGATGCGAGTGGTGCGCCTTCGGGCGTGTATTTCTATAGAATCACAGTCAGTGGGAATTCGATCACAAACAAAATGCTGCTGCTAAAATAGCCGCTTGACAACTTTGGGAAAGGAAACAATGGTGTTTCAAGCTAAGACAAGGGTCGGAAACTACAGGTGGGTTATCGTAGCTCTCCTCTTTTTCGCTACAACGATCAACTATGTCGATCGTCAGGTCATTGGCATTCTTGCCCCAACCCTTCAAAATGAAATCGGTTGGACTGAGATCGAGTATGGATACATCGTCACTGCTTTCACGGCGGCATATGCCATCGGACTGTTGGCTGTTGGCAGATTCATTGACACGGTGGGGACGAAAATTGGTTTCTCCATCTCCATCGTCCTGTGGAGTATTGCGGCAATGGGGCATGCGCTGGCGAAATCCGTTTTCAGTTTTGGCGCAGCGCGATTTTCATTGGGACTAGGAGAATCAGGCAACTTTCCAGCGTCGATCAAAGCAACCGCCGAGTGGTTTCCCAAGAAGGAACGGGCGCTCGCCACAGGGGTCTTCAATTCTGGCGCCAATGTTGGCGCTGTGGTCGCACCGCTTGTAGTCCCCTGGATAACACTCACGTGGGGCTGGCAGGATGCTTTCATAGCGACAGGTCTTCTCGGATTCATTTGGCTGCTGTTCTGGATTTGGCTGTATGAAATTCCAGAACGGAACAAGCGCGTTACAAAAACGGAGATTGCATATATCCAAAGCGATCCGATCGAGATTGTTCCCGCAAAAATCGCGTGGTCAAGCTTGTTGGGATACAAACAGACATGGGCATTCGTTGTTGCCAAATTCCTCACAGATCCTGTCTGGTGGTTCTATCTTTACTGGCTGCCGAAGTTTCTGAACCAGAGGTATGGTTTGGACCTGGCCCACCTCGGTCTGCCGCTCATCATCATTTATACCATGACAAGTGTTGGCAGTATTGGAGGAGGGTGGCTCTCCGGCAGTTTCATCAACCGTGGCTGGAGCATCAACAAAGGAAGGAAAGCAGTCATGCTCATGAGCTCCTTGTTGATTGTGCCGATCGTCTTTGCGTCAACTGCTCCGCAGTGGCTGGCAGTGTTGTTGATCGGCGTGGCCGCTGCTGCTCACCAGGCATGGTCCGCAAACTTGTTTACGACCGTGTCCGATATGTTTCCCAAGAAGGCTGTCGGCTCTGTTGTGGGTCTGGGGGGAATGGCGGGCTCTGTTGGTGGCATGTTGATTGCGACTGCGACGGGGTTCATCCTGCAATTCACCGGCAGCTATATGACCTTGTTCCTCGTTGCCGGGTCGGTATATCTTTTTGCGTTGTTCTTCTTCAATCTCTTGGTACCGAAGATCGATGTCGTCGAAATGGCATAACTCTGACTTGTCAAAAGCTTCATCCAAACCCCTCCTTATCATCTGGGAGCTTGCATGAGGTATCGCGAACTAGGTCGGACCGGATGGCAGGTGTCCTCAATAAGTTTCGGAGCCTGGGCGATAGGTGGGACGTGGGGAACTGTTGACGATACACAGTCGATGGCGGCGCTGCATCGCGCGCTTGATCTTGGAGTGAACTTCTTTGACACGGCGGATGTCTACGGCAATGGACGCAGCGAACGCTTGCTCGCCAGGTTACGCAAAGAACGTCGGGAACAATTCTATGTTGCGACGAAAGCTGGTCGCAGGCTCAACCCGCATGTGGCGAGCGGCTACAATCGAGAGAATCTTACATCATTTGTCGACCGAAGCCTGAAGAATCTGGAAACGGACTCCCTCGACTTGCTGCAATTGCATTGTCCTCCGACAGAAGTCTATTATATGCCTGAGGTATTCGGGATTCTTGATGAATTGGTCAAGGCGGGGAAAGTCCACTACTATGGCGTGAGCGTTGAGAAAGTCGAAGAGGCGCTCAAGGCCATCGAGTATCCTGACGTCCAATCCGTGCAGATCATTTTCAATATGTTCCGTCAACGACCTGCCGACCTTTTTTTCAGTGAAGCGCGACGCCGGCAGGTTGGCCTCCTCGCGCGACTGCCACTCTCCTCCGGCATGCTGACAGGCAAGTTCAATCGCCAGAGCACGTTTGCTGCCGATGATCATCGTGCCTTCAATCGGCAGGGGGAGGACTTCGATAAGGGCGAAACGTTCTCCGGATTAGACTATGAGTTCGGGCTGCAGGCAGTCGAGGCGCTGAGAGCGTTGGTGCCGGAGGGTCAGACTCTTGCGCAAATGGCGCTGCGTTGGATTCTCATGTTCCGCGAGGTCACGTGCGCCATTCCCGGTGCCAAACATCCAAAGCAAGTGGAAGAGAACGTTGGCGCAGTGGAGTTGCCCTCGTATTCTGAAGCCACCATGGCGAGAATACTGGAGGTGTATGATCGTCAAGTTCGTCCCCATGTTCATCACTGTTGGTAGGTGGAAAGCCCTATGGCTCTAGAGCAAACGTGGCGATGGTTTGGTCCGAAGGATCCTATCACGCTTAAAGAAATTCGGCAGACGGGCGCGACCGGGGTTGTCACGGCGCTCCATCATGTTCCGAGGGGCGAAGTCTGGTCTGTGGAGGAAATACAGAAGCGAAAAGGGAAAATCGAAGCCGAGGGACTAACCTGGTCGGTAGCAGAAAGCATTCCGATTCATGAGGACATTAAAAAGAGGAGTGGCAACCACCGCCTGTACATTGACCGCTACAAGGAATCACTCAGGAATCTGGGCAAATGTGGTGTCGATATCAATTGCTATAACTTCATGCCAGTTCTGGATTGGTCACGTACTAACCTTCAAGTGGTGTTTGAAGACGGCTCGATCACAACTGATTTCAACACTGTCGCGTTCGCGGCGTTTGACATCTTCATCTTAAGAAGACATAATGCTGAGAAGGATTATGATGAAGGCCGGTACAGCAGGGCAAAGCAACACTATGAGGGCCTGACTGCAGTCGAGAAGGAAAAACTCCTGCAAACGGTTCTTCTTGGCTTTCCCGGATCGGGTGAGGCCTTCACCCTGAAAGGTCTTCGATCAGCCTTGGGCGAATATGATGTTCTGAGAGAAGCTGATCTGCGTGAGAACCTGTATTCATTTCTCCGGGAGGTCATACCGGTGGCTGAGGAATCCGGCGTACTGATGGCGCTTCATCCGGATGACCCTCCCTGGCCGTTGCTTGGTCTGCCGAGAATCGTAGGCAACAAAGAAGACATTGAACAAATATTGAACGTAGTGGATTCGTCAGCGAACGGCATCACACTCTGCACAGGTTCGCTTGGAGCCGGCATACAGAACGACCTCGTGGATATGGCCGGAAGTTTTGCACGCCGCATCAATTTCATCCATCTGCGGAACGTTCGTCGAAACAGCGATGGTGATTTCATCGAAACCAACCATCTGGATGGCGATGTGGATATGTACGGCGTGTTGAGGCATCTTCTCATTGAGCAGAAGCGACGTGAACACGAGGGAAGAAAAGATAGACGCATGCCATTCCGCCCGGATCATGGCCATCTCATGATACCGGATCAACACAGACAAGGTATTTATCCGGGCTATTCACTGTTCGGCAGGATGAGAGGACTTGCAGAATTGCGAGGGCTGGAGATGGGCATCAGTCAGTCTTTGGGTTCATCATGAAAAGCAGTGCCTTTTTCCTGTTCACTTGTTTCCAATGAGGTTGCTTATGGTTATGCTAAAACGAGTTGTG
>DPLS01000393.1 GCA_003541875.1 Bacteroidota bacterium
CCTGTTCAACATCTACCGACGCCTCCCGCAACTCCTCATCCACCGAAATCACGAGTTTGTTGGGTCGGCAACACACCTGGCAGTCTTCTATGTACTCTTGATTCAGACCGCCTGAAGCATCAACTACAATCTCGTTCACCTGCAAGCAATAGGCGCACATGAATGTCGTCTCGATCTCCATGGCGCAAAGATAGGAAGGAGCAATGTGTAATGCAAGCCACTGGGTCCAATTACCTTTATTAAGAAAGGGGTGTGTTGGCCCACGTATGCCGAGTCCCTATGACGCGTCTCTTGATTTTCTCATCGTCGCTCTCAATATTGTGCCTGTAATTCACCTGGGTCTCACGCGATCGATTTCTTCTATCCAACATAAAAAGCCATCCTGATGAAACACCTGATCCTCACTGTCGTGGGTCTAGCACTTACCATTTCTTCCTGCCGAAATCTGAATGACCATTCTATAACGGTGACACCGGAGTTCATTCAGAAAGAAGTTGGACGCGGAAAGCAATATTGTCTTGTACTCCTCAAACGGGGACCCAGTGCCGCGACGATAGATTCTGTTGCACTGGAGAAGAATCAGGTGGAGCATTTGCAACATCTGTTTACTCTGAAGAGTGAAGGCAAGCTCCCTTTGTTCGGTCCACTCTTCGAAGACTCTGACCTTCGAGGCATGTGTATCTTTGACCTTACGAATAAAGAAGAGGTGAAGAAGTTGCTCGATGCTGATCCGCATATTCGGTCTGGAAGGTTGAGTTATGAGATATACAAGTGGTTCGGACTGCCCGGCGACAAGTTGCCGTGATCACTCTTGACAGGAAGGATCGTATTACCTGAACAAAGAACAGTATGAGGAGAACAAGCGATGGTTGATGTCATGCTGTACATACTCTTGGGGCTTGCGGCAGGTGTTCTGAGCGGGTTAATTGGGATTGGCGGAGGAATTATTATTGTTCCGGCGCTTGTGTTTCTGTTCGGACTTTCTCAGCATCAGGCGCAGGGGACGACGCTGGCCCTCCTGGTTCCACCAATAGGAATTCTTGCCGCCTGGACCTACTATTCACAAGGCTATGTGAACCTGAAGATCGCTGGTTTTGTCTGTCTCGGCTTCTTCTTCGGAGGTTTGCTTGGGGCGAAAGTTGCCACAGGGTTGTCGAATGAGGCTCTCCAGAAAATCTTTGGTGTGGTGCTCCTCCTTGTCGCACTGAAAATGATATTCACGAAATGAAAAACAAAGTAGCCTCCTGGAATTGTCCCGACTGCGGGAGGAAGTTCAAGCACAAGAACCAGGAACACAGCTGTGTCCGGCTCGATCCGGATGAGCATTTCATCGGCAGGGACCCGAAGGTGAGGGCGATCTATGATGCGCTTCTCAGGGGGGTGAGGAGCTTCGGGAATGTGGATGTGAGCACTGTGAAGATTGGCGTCATGCTCAAAGCGCCGGGCACGTTTGTCGCGGTGAAGCCGAAGAAATCGTGGGTGGACCTTGAGTTCATCCTCGATGAGGAGATCATCCAGTTTCCGATTCACAAGACTTTCAAATACACGAAAGGTCGCTGGGCACACTTCGTTCGTCTGGAACACCCGAAGGATGTAAGCAAGAAGTTGCTAGGGTGGTTGAAACGATCCCACCGGTTGGTCAGCACGTCCTGACAAGGTCAGAAACAATCCCGCGCGGTTTCAGTTTTGTCCCCTTTTTGCTATATTTCATCTGAATAAAATCACAAGAAGCAGTAATGTCCTTTCAATTGTTCGTTGACGTTCTTGTCGTTCTCTTGCCGTTGGTCTATGCAGGCTTAGTGGCTCTCTACGGCATATCATTCTTCAAAGGCTCTGCGTGGGCAACGAAGGCAAAGTCAACGGCGCTGTTTGTCGTTGTCTTTCTCCATTTGCTCTACATCCTCGCGCGCACGGCTTCGTTCGATCACCCTCCCGTTACAACCGTATTCGAGATCATGACGATGTTGGCGTTTTGCATCGTTGTGGGGTACACGTACATTGAAATCAAGACCAGGACCGGCAACACCGGTTTCTTCATTCTATTGCTGGCACTTGTCTTCCAAACTGTTTCCTCTCTCTTCATACGGGACTTGTTCGAGATTCCGCTGGCGCTGCGCAGTCGGCTGCTGGGTTTTCATGTTTCATCCGCGCTATTGGGCTATACTGCCATTTCGCTCTCGGCCGTATACGGTGTTCTCTATCTCATGCTCTACCATGAAATCAAATCGTCTCGCTTCGGGGTGATCTACAATCGGTTGCCGAACCTTGAGATGCTGGAAAAGATGAGCCACAAGGCGGAAGTGTTCGGCTTCATCATGCTCACCATTGCCATCTGTGTGGGAGTGTTGTGGTTGCCAAGCGTCTTTCCGAATTTCTCCTATTGGGATCCGAAGCTCATCGGAACGTTGATCATCTGGACTTTATATGCACTTGGACTGAGCGCCAAGCGCAAATTTGGATGGCAGGGGAGGAAGACGATGATCCTTGCGATCATTGCTTTTACGTTCGTTTTCCTCTCAATGACAGTGATTAACATGTATCTGAGCGCGTTCCATTCCTTTCACTAGCAGAACACGTTGTGCTTAACCTGCATTCCATAGGCATCAGTCACCACACGGCATCGCTTGATGTTCGTGAGAAGATGTGGATGTCTCTCGATGAGACCCGCGAGGCAGTGAAGCACCTGCACGGACGATACTTCGAAGAGTGCATGCTGGTCTCGACTTGCAACCGCACCGAGTTGTATGGCATCGGGAAGAATGGCAACGTAGCAGAAGCAGAGTTGAGACGTTTCCTGATTGACGCTAAATCTGCTGGCGACACGGTGAAGCCAGAACACTTCACCGGCAGCATCTCGGATGAGGCGGTCCGTCATCTCTTCCGTGTCGCTGCGGGAATAGACTCCATGGTGATTGGAGATATTCAAATCCTCGGTCAGGTAAAAGAGGCATTCCAGGTTTCGACCGAGCTTCACGCGATGGGACCGGTGATGAACCGGCTTATGCAATCAACGCTTCATGTTGGCAAGCGAGTCAGGACGGAGACCTCCATCTGCGAAGGTGCTGTCTCTGTGAGCTATGCCGCAGTGGAGTTGGCATCGAAGATCTTTGAAGACCTCTCCAGGAAGTCCGTCCTCCTCATCGGTGCC
>DPLS01000207.1:0-1200 GCA_003541875.1 Bacteroidota bacterium
TCAACATGTACATCGTGCGGCAGGAGCCTAGAATCGGAACGGGGGGCGAACGGGAATTCCGCCATCTAATGTTGAAGGGCGCCTCGTATATGATGTTCGTCCTGATGCCATTCTTTGGTTTCCTGGTGTACCTTTTCTATCGCAAGCACCAACCACATTACATCGGGATGTTGGTCTATTCCTTGCATTACCATAGCTTCGCATTCCTCCTATTCACGATCCTTTCGCTCCTAAGCCGGCTCCCGATGCTGTCGATGATCCTGCTGTCAGCGCCTGTGGTCGTTGGCCTCTACTTGTTCTCTTCGCTTAGGACTGTATTTCGGCAACGATGGGGACTGACTCTCGTGAAAGGTGTGATGATTGGTGCGGCACACATTGCATCGGCGGCGGTTCTCTTCCTCCTCACCGCGTTCTTGAGCGTAATGGTCTTTTGACTTGTTCACATCCTACGATACCTTTGCCTCGACACATCCCGCAGCGTGAACGTGCCCGAGTACGAGGACAATATGGGAGTTGACCGCAATCCAACACTTCCCACCACATAGCGCAGCCACGAAGGAGTCGGGACTCTTCGGTCTCAGTCAAGTATATTTCCGAATGCTATGATTACTTGAACAGGTTTTCCGGAAATTCCTTTCCCAGCAAATACTGATAGTAGAATCTGTAGGCTTCGTTTCGCGAGTGTACCGCCTTTCGTCCACCCCACCCGTGACGGCCACCGGGGTAGATCATCAGTTCGAAGTGTTTGTTCTGATCCTCAAGGGCACCCACAAGTTGCACGGTGTTTTGCATGTGCACATTGTCATCCATCGTCCCGTGAATAATCAAGAGCATACCCTTATACTTGCTTGCATACGTCATGACTGAACCACTCTTGTATCCCTCCGGGTTCTCCGAAGGAGCGTCCATGTACCTCTCCGTATAGTGTGTGTCGTACAACTTCCAGTCCGTCACGGACAATGACGCGACGCCATGCGTAAAGTAGTCTGCGCCGTACGTAAGCGCCATGCACGTGACGTAGCCTCCATAGCTTGACCCGGTGATGCAGACCTTTGTCGAGTCAATGAATGGTTGTGTACGAAGCCACTTCACAACCTCGATATAGTCATTCATTTCCCACTTCCCGAGGTTGCGATGCATCAGCGCAATGCTCTCCTTGCCGAAATGTTCCGAGCCTCGATGATCTATCGACATCTGGAT
>DPLS01000207.1:1458-4345 GCA_003541875.1 Bacteroidota bacterium
ATTCCCTCCATTGCCCACCACTGCGGACGGATACCCCGCCAGGAATCAGCAACCGAAGCCTGGTCTGGCCCTCCATAAACGCTGATAAGAACAGGGTACTTCTTATCGGCATCAAAGTCCGCAGGGAGAGTCCAGATTACCGGCAGGTTGTAACCGTCTGTTGTCTTCACACGAAACAACTCCGTCTTCCCGATCGCGTAGTTGTCGAATTCGGTCGTCTTGCTATCGCCAAGTTCCCTGATGAGTGCACCATTCGTGTTCAGAAGTGCCATTCTCAGCGGCGTGGAGATATTCGAGTATGTGGTAATGAAGTAGCCTGCCATAGGAGAGAGTTTGATGGAGTGGGTGAACTCCCCAAAACTGAGCCGAACAGGTTCACCTTCACCGAGTGACGCTCTGTAGAAATCAGTTCTCGTCGATGCTTCCTTCTTTGCGGTGAAGTATGCAAGCCGGGCAGGCTCATCCACGTAGAGGAGATCGGCAACATTCCATTTGCCTTGAGTGATTTGTATCTTCAGCGTTCCATCCATTGCATGCAGATACAAATGATGCCACCCATCCTTATCGCTGTTGATGATGAATCCGCTGCCATTCTTGAGGAAGTAGATCGATGTAAACCAATCCACCCACGATGGCTGGTGCTCCACGTAAAGCTCCTTCTTCTTCCCTGTCCCGGGATCAATTAGATGAAGTTTCAGCGTATCCTGTCCACGGTTCATCCATTGAACGACAAGCTGCCTGCTATCAGGAATCCAGAATGGAGTTCCGAAATACTGGTCGTCCTTCTGATTGAAATCCGCCCACACAATATTGCCTCCGCCAACGGGCACAATCCCGATTCTGACTTCGGGGTTTGGGTCGCCGGCCTTGGGGTAGCGCTGGTTCTCGATTGAACCGTGCACTCCCTCGGCATTGAAGAGTGGAAACACGGGCACGTGAGTGTCATCGAACCGGAAGAATGCCAATCGTTTGCTATCGGGTGACCACCAGAATGCCTTGTACTGTGTCTCCCTGCCGAGCACTTCCTCCATATACACCCAAGAGGACCAGCCGTTGTAGATGACATCGGAGGCATCGTTTGTATACTGGATCTCCCTCCCCGTGTTCACATCAACACCAAAAAGGTTTCTATCGCGAGTGAAGGCAACGAAGTTCCCATCGGGAGAAAGTGTGGGGTTCTTCTCGCTGGCCTCTGTTATGGTGAGGCGCTTGAATTCCTTCCTCTGAACATCGAGGAAGTACAGATCGCCATCTTTGACATAGATGCATCGGATCGATGACTCGTTCCTCGATACAGGATTCGATACGTTTATACCGCTGTCAACCAGAGTCTTGTATTGCTCCAGATCGCTATAGATGCTTTCTTCCCCGTTTCTGACGTCGACAGAGTACACCTTCACTCTATCGTCACCTTCCTTCTTTTTCATTTCAAGATAGTGAGAGTCATCCGACCATCCGGAAATGTCCGGAAGGCTTTGCGTGACCTTTGGTTCAGCGCTCTTGAAAATTTGTTCGTAGGTCAGCTTCTTCTTCTCTTGAGCGGATAACGAACACAGAAACAAGAGGAGTGAGAGAGCGAGGAATGGTGAGAGTGATTTCTTGACGAAGATTGGACGCATGGGAACCGCTCAAAGGAAGTGTTGTGAAAGGGCGCCGTCAGGACGGCGAGATTGATTGATAACTAGAATCTGGCAACGAATCTCTTTTGGACTAACAACTTCTTCCCTTCTCTACAATCTCCATCGGCAGAAGAATACCATGCATGAGATAGACCAGCTTATCGCTATTTCGATGGGAGCGGCTTTCCCTTTGAGCCACTTGGAGTCAGCGGTGCGCTGAGGATCAACATACCAGGCGCACTGACTTTGACCCAGTATCCTTGACCAACAAGAATAGAATCTGCAAAAACATAGCCATCTGAATACCCAAAAATCTGCGAAGCTCGGATTCCCGATGGAATCGTCGCAATTCCTGATGTGCCAAGGGAGGTTGAAATCGCTCCAAACAAGTTCCAGCCTCCAGCAACAGCAACTGTGTCAACAGAAATAGGTGAACCTGAGAAGCTTATGTCCTGATCGGCAGCGAACTTCAACCAGTAGCCAACCCCAATGAGAAGAGTGTCCCTTCCCTCATAGCCGATGCCGGGAACGAATGTGAACGCTGAAGAGATTGCGGTCGGAAAGAGAGTGCTCTTGAGATAGTCACTCACAGCCAATGGCACCGAAAGAAGATTCCAGCCGGCAACAACAGAAACTGTGCGCGTCGTAGCTGCGGTTGTGAAATGCCAGACCTGAGAGAATCCACTCATACTCCCCTCAATGTTTCTTGCCCGAACTCTCCAATAATACGTTGTAGCGTTTCCTAGTCCATCAACATGCGTTGTTGTATCAACCTGCAGAGAGTCCCGAAAGACGATTGATAAGAAACCGGAGTCAGCAGCGAGTTGTATATCGTACGAAATAGCTCCGGGCGCGCTGCTCCACCGAAGAGTGGGAGAAACTGGTTGTTCCGTCGCCAGATTTGCGGGCTCAAGAAGTGTCGGCACCGCCGGTGGCAGGACGAGCGTGGCGAAACGCCAGACAGAAGACCATGAACTCGATCCTTGGGAATTTGATGCCCTAACCCTCCAGTAATATGTCGTCGCAGCGGCAAGCCCGGACACGCGTCGCGTCGTGTCTGAAAGAAGAGAGTCATTCACGATTGTTGCTGCAAATGATTGGTCGAGAGCAAGCTGATAGTGATACGTACTCGAACCAGCAGAAGAGTACCACCTGCACTCCACTTCTGCCGGTTGCTGCGTGCTTCCATTTGATGGCGAAAGAAGAACGGGTGGTGCCGGTGCCGATGCAGAAGTGCAGAGATACAGAATGTCATATCGCGCATTGGG
>DPLS01000207.1:4714-5925 GCA_003541875.1 Bacteroidota bacterium
TCGGCAAGGTTTACGATGATGTTCCCCGATGCCTGGTACACAATTACTTCTCCAGTGGCAGCCCCGAACAAAACGTAATCGGATGTGCTGCTCTTGTTCGGTTGCGGCGTCATGTGCAGCAAGTCTGCCGTGTTGGCCAGTCCGATCGCAACTCCCATTGCCCGCCTGAATGGAGGCCAGTTCACGTTGTCGCAGTCCCAGTACGGATAGGACGGCTCTGAACAGAAATTGTCCTGCAGCGTAACACTGTTGCCATTGCAGAAGTTCTTCCAGATCCACGGAACCTGATTATCATTCACCATCCCCCAGATATGGTCGGTGTCCACAATCACCACCTTCCTCCCGTTCGAATCGGGGGGCGACGTCATCCAGATGTTCCCATCCAAACCAAACGCACCAGGAGCTACACATTCCGAACGCCCATGCCACAGCGAATCATTGGGATACTCGCCCGATGTGAACCAGACAAGATGCTTCTTGGGTTTGCGTGCCTCGTAGGCATGGATCGAATCGGCTATAAGATTCTGCCACGCTACCGTTTCGCCAAAGCCCTCCGCCTCGTTACAAATCTCCCACAAAATGTTGTCCAACGGGTTTAGATCATCAATAAGTTTTCTGACATACTTCCATTGACGATCCCACACCGCCTGCACACCACTCCCCCCACCGTACGGCGAGTAATGAACCTCCTCTCCACTCCCGTTTCCATTCGGGTCTCCGTTCACTCCGTTGACGTTGTTGGCCACATTATACGGGTGATGGTACCATGGATTGCCCGAACTCAAACCATGATTCGGATACCCATTGCTCCACCCATCAAACAGTTGCACCGCTACATAGATCCCACGCAATCTCAATGAATCACAATGCCGGTATACTCTATCAAAAAACGCCTGGTTGAGCGAATCAAGATTGAATTTCAACCGACCGTCATGAGCAATCCCGGGTCCCGTCCTTCTGAACGGCAGCGGCTCCCAGTACCAGTTGTCCGATGTCTCGATCAGGCCCGCCGCCTGTTCCCACCCTGACCACAAGCGAACAAAGTTGTTCCTGTTCGCACTCAATGAATCCCAGTACTTCCTCATGTTCACGACCGGTGGTGGATACGTGTTCGCTCCATCCTGAACATTACTCCAAAGATGGAACCCTCCCAGCCACACTGCCTTCGTCGTATCTGACTCACTCACTACATATCGCGGATTGACACCGGA
>DPLS01000288.1:0-674 GCA_003541875.1 Bacteroidota bacterium
TGTTGCCAGCTAAACTGTCCTTCGGTTGCCTTCTGGTATGTGATCTGAGCTCTGAACGTCAGGTCGGCGAACTCCACTGTCGGGAGTAGCTGTATCATTGCGATGGCCACCGAAAGCATCACGATTGTTGCGGCCTTCGCCGTGGCGATCATGGCCGGTCGGGCAACAAGTTCTCTGCCTTTGTAGGTTGTCAGCAACTCAAAGACAAAGTAGACAAACAGGAAGAAGTAGAGGTAGAGTGAGAGTTGCGGAAATCCTGCGAGAGTTGAATGACCCAGCACCAATCCCGCAACAAATACCCAGTTCCATCCTCCGGCAAGAGCCTTTCTGAAGAGCAATAGTATGAGTGGATACCAGGCGACAAGAGAGACAATGTACTGGTGAATCGCATGTGTGATCATGAATCCCGAGAGCATGTAGACGGCGCCGGCAAAAAGCGCAGGCGTCCTGCGCAATTCAAAAGAGCGCGCGAGGCAGAACATTGTCACGCCGGCAAGCATATAGTGGAGAATGATCATAAGTTCGAGCCAGTAGAAGCTCAGATGACCATTACTCACAAATAGGGTGAGCGCTGTGCACGGGAGATAGAACACCGTCTTTTGGATATCGGCAAGGAACGGCATGCCATTAAACGTAAACGGATTCCAGAGCGGAATTTCACCCATTGACATCGA